>JAAZKI010000410.1 GCA_012799905.1 Lentisphaerota bacterium
GCCAGCCAGGGCATGCAGCTCACCCGCCCGGTGGGTCCACTAATGTCCACTTCCGTCCATTTAACGTCCACTAACGTCCATTGTCCACTGTCCACTAAAGTGCATTACCCCGGGTGCCCTGCGCCGCAGATTGCCCGGAACTCCGAGTATCAATCGGTGACCAATACTACAAGCATTCATCACAAAACTTCGCACATTACCCAAAAAACAAGAGTATGTTTCCCTCTCATGCCCGCCGGCAGTAACCGGCTACTTCAGTCAAGGTGCGGTTGACCTCTGTCAACACCTTGTCGCGGGCTGCGGCGAGGAGTCCTTGGGTTCTTTCCGGGTCAGCGGCCAGACGCCGGGCGATGGCGGACATTTGAGCGGCAGCGTCGTCATCGTCAATATCCACCAACAGCTCCCCTAAACCCACATCCGCGAACATCTGCCGTTTGCGCCCACATTCGGCATAGGGCAGATGAAGAACCGGTATGCCGTTGCCGATGCCCATGATCAAGGAATGGATTTCCATGCTGGCTAAAAGAGCGGTACGCTTGAAGACTCCCAGGGCCTGCTCCGGCGTCCAGAAGAAATCCAGATAGACAGTATTTTTTTGAGCTTCTTCACTCAAAATGTCATAGAGAAAATCACGGGCGTTGTTCTCGCCCAGAGTATCACGGGTTTCATGGGCCAGCAGGACTTTGCCCCCAGTCTCAGCCAACCATTGCTCAAGAAATACCTTGATGCGCTGCATTTGTGCAGCACAACGCTCGGCTGACACTGCGCCGCCAGTGGGATCGTGATATTTCGCCTTGGGACTGGAAATGCGCAGAATCATGGTCAGGAAAGGCTGCTCGGTCAGACCATGAGCCCGCAGATACTCATCCGCCCAGGCATCGTCGCTGCGGTGAAAACTGACCGTGGTGTCAGGACGAAAGGCGAATTTGCGAAACTCAAATTTTTTCTGCCTCAGATAATCCATGGAGTCGGTGTCTCGGCAATAGACGAATTCAGCGTCCCAGAACATCTTTCGGTAGAGCAATTCCACTGGCCATTCGATTTGGTCAAAGGACTGCGAGCCAATGCCGTAGGGTATTTTCAAGGCTCTGGCCAGCAGCAGTGACATCGCCAGCGGCAGGGTGTAGCCGAAAAGACGGCGCACACCCAGGCGCCCGAAGTTCAGGGTGGTGCCGGAATTGTAGTACACGAACGCAGCGTTGGAGAATGCCTCTGCGGCTTCCGGCATCAACTCTTGCATATCAGCAAAGACCTCCAGTGGGAAGCGTTCCAGCAGGTACTCGCAAATCGCTTCCGCCTGGCGGGCTGGCAGAGTGCCATTGCGAAATTGCTCCAGGCGCACCCGCGAATGGCGCTGCACCAGATTGCCCCAGGCCCGTCCCTTGACTTGCAAGTTGCGGGTGGCTTCAGAAGCCGCATCAGGAAGCGGGTCTCCGGCGATGAAATCAAAAAAAGGCATGGGCAGAACCTGACACTGCGGATTGTACGGCGGCAGTGCATCCCGGTAATAAGTCCAGGCATCATCTTCACGCGGCAGATAGCTCATCAGCTTCACGGGCACTTCCGGGCAAATTTGCCGCAGCAGCGTCATCAGGCCAGCTTGGATGCCCATGTCGCCGATGTTGTTTATGCTCCAGGCGTAAGTTACCAGCAAATGCTTCACTTGTACAACTCCTCCAGCAGGGTTCCTGCTTGTTTTCGAAGCAAACGCAGTTCATCAGCACTGACGCCAGCCTGCGGCGATAATGATTGCAACAGCGCGGCCGCTTTTTGCCGCAGCTCGGGCGAACCCAAGTTCTTGGACAGCGCCTGGGTCAGGAGAGTAAAATAAGCATGGTCTTCAATGCCGTCGCGGATGGCTTCGGCTCGGATTGTAGGCAGGAAACGCCCTTCCGGCCCCATGCAGAAATATGACCCGCCGCCATTGCTGCCGGGAAAACTCTCCGGGTTCCAGCCGGTGGCCGGAACGGTGGTGATGGGCTGGTTTTTGCACCAGCGGCTGACCGTCCAGACCAGCCAGCCGTCAACACGGGCGGCGTAGGCACGGCTGCCCAGGCTGGCTCGGATATCTGCCAGGCTGTCGCGGTCAATGTTCATTTCAGTGGTGTAATACCATACTTCCTTGCCGCGCTGGCGGGCTGCGGCGGCATCCTTTCGGGAGTAGTGAGTGATGTACGGAATCCAGCCATCCAGGGCCTCGTTCAGGATGCTGTCGGCGCCGTAGCTGTAATCGTAGGCAGTGCTGATGATGCGCAGTTCAGGGAATTCCTTGCGCAGTGAGCTGGCCAGATCGACAATGGCCGGCCATTCCGACGCGGAGGCCTCGTCAAAGCCATAGCAGTACGCGATATCCATCAATCCAGCCGCCTTTAGTTCAGGCAGACGCTGGCGCAGTATCTCATGGTAGCGCTGCTTCCATTCAGCTGGGTAGACGCGCTGCTGCTCCGTGGTCAATTTATCCCAGGCCGCCTTGGATTCGGCCGGTTGCAGGCCGCTGTTGGTATGCAGTGCCTGGCGCGGGAGCTTCAGGTACACTATGGGCAGAAAGTTCAAACCAATCTTGCGGGCCTGCAAATACTCCGTCACCGGGGGCAGGGCGGGTTCGCCGTAGGCTGCATCAGAGTAGATGCTGAAGGGATTGATGCGGTATTCTTGCAGGAGGTAGGTCATAAAGGCATTGCGATGTTTTCCCATTGCCGGCGAGCCATAGACCGAGGTCGCCGTGCGGAGGGTCGCAGTAACCGGTAGGGCGAAATTCCACACGGTCACGGTCAGGGGAATTTGAGCAGAGCCGCAGTTGTCGCTCTCCAGCACAATGTGCCCGCTGTATACCCCGGGCGGTGTGTCTGGCAGGGCTCGGAAGCGGCAATGGAAGGCTTGAATTCGCCCGGGGGACAATTCCGGTACCGTGTTGGTGAATTCACAAATCGGATCAAAGTATTCTCCGAGTTTAGCTGCGTCGCCCTTGCTCGCAACGACCTTGACTGTACCTATTGGCGCTACTTCAGGAGTCGGCAGCTCAGCGCCGTCGGCAGTGCAGAATTTCTCGGCCCTGATGCTGAGATTCTGCACCGGAGTGTCCAGCGGCGCCAAGGCAAAAATTTGCATTCCTTCGCGTTCATTGCGCGCCAATTGCACCTCATAGCTTGGGGATACCGGCGCCAGCTCCCCCTCGCCACCAGGGCGGAGCTTGGCCATGTCATCCTGAGCTGAGACGGCAAAACGCGCCTGCGGATAAAAGCCCCGGCTTTTCTCACGCCATAGTGAGAGTTTCTCTGCATCGTACTGCTGCGCTAATGCTTGCAGCTGCGTCCGCGCAGCCGTCAGCGACAGGGCGCCGGAGCGGACTTGCTCCGGCAAGGCCGCAACCAGATCGGCCAAGACTGCGTTGCCGGCCTGGCGATAGGCGGCCGCGAGCTTGGCGGCCTGGGCTGGAATAGTGCTGTGCAGAGACAGGCTGTGGACCACAAAAACCGATTCATGCGAGGGATTGCTCTGATAGACTGCAAAAGTGCGCAGTTTATCTACATCAACTACGCCAGGGCGCTGGCAGTCGATTTCATACTTCTTCTGCAAACCGGATTCAACCCCGCAAGTGGAGTAGAAACGCCCGTCGCCGGCATCGCGGACGATATACGAGAATTTGCCGGCCACCCCGCCGGTTAAGGTCATTTCCAGCACAATGTTGTCATAATCTGCCACATTATCCGGCAGGCGGAAGGTCACGGTCGGCCAGCGTGTCTCCAGCGTGCCGTCGCTCTTGGGCAGGGTAATCTGCAATCCTGCTGGAAGGCTTTTTACCGTGGCGCCGCATTTCAATTCCACTACCTCCGGCTCTTCCGGGTTTTGCGAAAAAACATGGTCATTTTGAGCAGGAACTCAGCATTCTCTTGGTTAGCACCATTGACGGCAATTCATAAACTTTCAGTTTTAAGTACTCATAGTCACGATATCCGTA
>JAAZKI010000098.1 GCA_012799905.1 Lentisphaerota bacterium
TCCTGGCGCGGCAGCCGCTGCCGGAAGCCGGCGCCCTTATCCCCGAGCCTGTGCAGAGCGGCAAAGCCTGGCATGTGGTGAAGGTGCTTGAAGTCCGCCCAGCAGCGACGCCGGACCTCAAGGACGAAAAAGTCTTTGCCGCAGCTCGCGATCAGCTGTTGGCCAGAAAACAGCGCGATATCCAGATGGCGCTGATGCAGGAATTGTCAAACCGTTACCAAGTGGTCTGGCATCGCGCCGCGTCGGGAATGCAAGCAACGCAGCCGCCGGCCGCCAAGGACTAAACGCGTAAAAACATGACCATATCTGCTGCACAATGCTTGACTTTATGTTGTCGGTCTCGACGGCCATGGCGGTTGCTGGCTATTCTGGCGGCATTGCTGTTCGTGATTTCCGGCTGCCGTCGCGATGGCGCTGGCCAGGGAGAGGCGTCAGACAGCGCCTCGGTCGAGGACCCGGCGCGGCCAGTGGCGCGGGAGTTTGAAGACGGCCCCTTGCAAGTGCGGCTGAGCCTGGATCGGTCTCGTCTTGACATCACGGAAACCATCACCCTACGCCTGGAGGCGGAAGCGCCGGAAGACTACGCAGTGGAATTGCCCAAATTCGACGAGGGCACCGAGCAGTTCATGAAGCCCGATGTGCGCTTTGAAACCCCGCGCCTGACTGAGCGCAACACCATGCTCTATGCGCGGGAATATGTACTTGATCCGATAATCGCTGCTGAACATGCGATTAAGCCGATGACGTTTCAGGCTATGGCTAAAGCCGCCGCCGACGAACAGGCGAAGGTCTATACGGTTGAGACAGAGGAGATTCCAGTTGAAGTGACCATGCCTCCCGAGGAAGTCTGGCAAGAGCTGGATATCGACGAGGCGCCGGCCCTCGTTCCCGCAGAGCGACTCGCACCGCCCTCCCGCGTCTCGCGCTGGTGGTGGGGCGTCATCGCGACAGTTGTTGTGGTCGCTTTTGGCGCTTTCGTGCTTTGGCGCCGTCGCCAACGCCAGGCCGAGGAGACGCCGCCCATTCCGGCTCACGTCCTCGCCCTCGCAGCTCTGCGCGAACTGATTGCGGAAGACTTAATCGGCCGCGGCGAGCGAAAAGCGTTCTATAATCGCATCTCCGCTATTTTGCGGGTGTATATTGAGAATCGCTTCCAATTGCGAGCGCCTGAACAGACCACCGAGGAATTCCTGGACGGACTTAGCCATAGCGGCGATGCCCTGGTCAAGGCGCACCAAGACCTGCTGGCAGACTTCCTGCAACATTGCGACTTAGTTAAATTCGCCGCCTATCACCCCGAAGACAAAGAGGTGCAGGCGACCTTCGACGCCTGTAAGAAATTCATCGTTGAAACAGCTTCCGACCCAGACGAGAGGGCCACGCCATGATTCGCAAAATGCTCTATGCCTTCGCCTGTGCATTAGTCGTCACCCTGACGGCGACTGCGGCCATCCCGCCGCGACCCGCAGAAAGTACCTTCATTTACGACTTCGCCAGCATGCTCCAAGAAGGACAGGCAGACCAACTGAGAGCCCTGGGAAAAGCCCTGAAAGACGCCTCTGACGCTGAAGTGGTTCTGGTGACCGTAAAGTCACTGGAAGGAGCTATCCTGGACGAGTACGCGCACGAGCTGTTCCAAACCTGGGGAATCGGTGACAAAAAAAAGAATAACGGCGTCCTGCTTCTGGTCAACCAGGAAAGCGTCCTGGCAGACCGCGCCGGACGAGTCCGCATCGAAGTCGGCTATGGCCTGGAAGGCGCACTGCCGGACGGCAAATGCGGACGCATTCTGGACGAATTGGCGCTCCCGGCCTGGGCGGAGAAAAACTACGCCAAGGGCATCTATGACGCCTACCTGGCGATTGGCCGAGCCGTCGCTGATGAATACCAGCTTGATATCAATGCCGAAGCGCTCAAACCATTGGCAACAGCGCCATCGTACCAGCAGACAGATGGCAATGCGATAAGCTTGATCATACTCCTGATCTTTTTCGGACTAGTGTTTTTTATACAGCTCAGGTCGCAAGGACGCTATGTGAGTTCCAGACGCGGCTATAGCGGCGGACTCGGCGGCGGTGGATTCCGAGGCGGAGGAGGAGGCGGCTTCGGTGGCTTCGGCGGCGGACGCTCAGGAGGAGGAGGAGCAAGTCGTTAAGGGCTGAATGCTGAGGCGCATTTCATAATTCATAATTCATAATTCATAATTCATCATTCGTTAGCTGCCTGGGTGCTGTTGTTTTGCCTCTGTTCAGTGCCCGGACTTTAGTCCGGGGCGAGACTATTATTGGACTTTAATCGGTTATGACGTCATTTCGTTTTGAGACTCCATGGGCTTTGCTGGTTTTGCTGGCGCCGGCATTGCTCTGGCTATGGAAACACCGGCGCGGCCGAAGACGGGCGGCAGTGGCCTTTTCATCCGTCGCCAACGCCAGCCGAGCTGGCCAGTCCTGGCGCCAGCGTCTGGCCTGGCTGCCTAAGGCGGTGCGCTACTTGGCGATTGTGGCCTTGGTTGTGGCTCTGGCCAGACCCCAGGCCGGCCGAGAGCTGGTTCAAGATGTCAGCCAAGGCATCGCTATCGAAATGGTCCTCGACCGCTCCGGCTCTATGCAGTTGGGAATGGAATTCGAAGGCCGTACCCCCAATCGACTCGATACAGCCAAAGAAGTGTTCAAGCGATTTGTCTTTGGACATGGTCGCAGCCTGCCAGGCAGACCTAATGATTTGATTGGCATGATCGCTTTTGCCCGCTATGCCGACACGGTCTGCCCGCTGACCTTGAGCCATGGCGTTCTCAAGGCCTTTCTCGATTCGGTCAAAATCGCTGAACGCGAGGGAGAAGACGGCACTGCCATTGGCGATGCAGTCGCCTTAGCTGCGGCGCGTTTGCAAACTGCCGAGGAAACCATGGCGCGACAGACGCAGAAAAACAAGGACAGCTATGAGATCAAAAGCAAAATCATCATTTTGCTCACTGACGGCGTGAACAACTGCGGTCGTCGCAGCGTCGAAGAGGCTGGTGAACTAGCAGCTCAGTGGGGTATCAAGATTTACGCGATTGGCATTGGGGGTGAGGCCTTCCTAGTCGAGTCTACGCCGTTTGGGGATTATCGCCGGGCTGTTTCTATGCCGCCGATGGATACTAGGTCGATGGAAGAGCTGGCTAACCGTACTGGCGGGCTGTTCCGCCTGGCCACAGACGCGCAGTCGTTGCAAGCCGTCTACGAGGAAATCGACCGCCTGGAACGCAGCGAAGTCGAGTCGGTTCGCTATGTGAATTACAAGGAGTTATATCAGCCGTTTGCGCTCGCTGGCCTGGTGCTGCTGGCCTTGGCGCAAGTGCTGAATTTGACTTGGTTCAGGAGGCTTCCGTGAGTCCGATTTGGCAATCTTTGCCGATGTTGCATTTGCTCTGGCTTGTGCCCGCGTTCGTACTGTTGTTTATCTATGCTGGCGCGGCCCGGCAACGCGCCTTGCGCCGTTTTGCCAAGTCCGAGATGCTGAACCGCCTGCTGGCTAAGGTGAGCCCGGCTCGGCGGCGCTGGAAGCAGGTTCTGTGGCTGCTAGCGCTGGCGAGCTTGATTCTGGCGCTGGCGCGGCCCTGCTGGAATCCGGTTGCCCAGGAAGTTAAACGACAGGGGCGAGATGTGGTTTTCGTGCTGGACGTCTCACGAAGCATGCTGGCCGATGACTTGAAGCCGAATCGCCTGGAACGCGCCAAGTTGGCTATCAACGATTGCCTGGAAGTCCTGGAAGGCGACCGGGTCGGACTGCTGGTGTTTGCTGGCACGTCGCTGCTGCGCTGTCCATTGACCCTGGACTACGGATTTTTCCGCCTGATGCTCGCCGATGTCGATCCAACTACGGTTTCCCGCGGAGGAACTAAGATCGGCGATGCCTTGCGTAAAGTGATGAGCGATGTTTTTGACGATCAGTTCCGGCAGTACAAGGACGTGATTTTGATCACCGACGGCGAAGACCAAGATACATTCCCGGTGGAGGCAGCCCAGAAACTCGGCGAGGAAGGCATCCGTTTGCTGGCCATCGGCCTGGGGGACGAAGGCCAGGGCACGCCAATCATGGTGACAGACGAACAAGGCCAAAGGACGTTCGTGATGGACAATGGCGAGATGGTGCGCAGCCGACTCGATAGCGACACACTGCGCGAAATGGTAGCCAAGACCCCAGGCGGCAAATACCTTCCGGTCGGAACCGGCAACTTTGACTTGGGAAGCATCTACCGCAGCTTGATCGCAACCGCAGAACAGCGCGAGCTGGAGTCCCAGACCATCGAACGATACGAGGAAAAATTTCAGGTTTTCCTTGGTTTGAGCCTGTTTTTTCTGTTCGTGGAAGGCGCTTTGGGAGAAAGGAAACGGCAGGCATGAAACAAAGAGGCATACGTATCATTAAGTTGACTCTGGCGATGCTCCTTGCCCTGGCCGTCAGCCCGAGCCTGGCGGGTAATGCCAAAAAACTGCTGCGACAAGGCAACGACGCGCTGAAAGCTGAAAAATACGATGAGGCCTTGGACGCTTACGGCAAAGCCGCCTTGGAAGCGCCGGAATCACCGAGCTTGATTTATAATGAAGGCATTGTCTGGTACAAGCAGGGCGATTTTGCCAAGGCGCGAGAGCTGTTTGCCAAGGCCGGGGCGAACGCGCGGCAATTGCGCGTGCCAAACCGCGCTATGGAAGCGCGTTGCGAACAGGCAGTCGGAAATTGCTGGTTTCGGGAAGGACAGCGGCAGCAGGACAGCGACCTGAAAAAGGCGGTCGAGGCGTTTGAGAGAAGCATTGCGGCTTACGACCGGGCCTTGAACATTGACCCGAAAAATCAAGTCACTCTTCAAAACAGGAAGTCGGCGCGCATGCTGTTGAAGAAAATCATGAATGAGTTGCGAGCGCTGCAGAAAGCTTTGCAAGAACAACAGAAACAGCAGGAGGAACTGGCACGCGAGCTGGCCGAATTGGCAGAACGTCAAGAGCAGGCAGCCGGCCAGAGCCAGGCCGCCGCAGAAAGCGCAGCAACTACGACGACGCCACAAGAGAAATTCGTCGAAATGCAGGGGAATCAACGCGCTATCAGCGCAGACACAGCAGCGCTGACTGAGAAATTTCAGGCGATGACCCCGCCGGTCAGTCCTGGCCAAGACCAGAATAGCCTGCCAGACTCGTCGCCGCTAGATGATATTTTAGAGGAAATGACGCAAGCCCAGGAAGCGCAACGACAAGCGCAGCCTCCTTTGGATAGGAATGCCCCTGCCCAGGCCGAGCCATTGCAGAAACAGGCCGCGCAACACCTGCGCAATGCCCTGGATAAAATGAAACAACAGCAACAGCAACAACAACAGCAGCAGCAACAGGAGCAGGAAGGGCAGGGGGAGCAGCAAGAGCAGCAGAAGTCAGACGACGGCGAGAGCGAAGAAGAGAAACAGTCGGCCCAAGACGACGAATCTGACGAGTCAGAAGGCGAGCAACAGGAACAGCAGGCCGCACGTGAGGTTGACAACGACGAAGCACGGGATATTTTGGAGCAGGAAAAAACTGATAAGCAGCGTCGTCAGAACAACACCAACCGTAAATATCGCCCAGTGCCCAAGGATTGGTGAAAAAGGCTCTTTGCCCCTTTCCCCGGGCTAAAGCCCGGGCACTGAACAGAGGCAAAACAACAGCACCCAAGCAACTGACGAATTATGAATTATGAATTATGAAATGCGCCTCAGCATTCAACATTCAGCATTCAGCATTCAGCATTCCGCATTCGCCCCTCGCCCCTCGCCCCTAGAAAAAGCCCCTCGCCCCTCGCCCCTCGCCCCTAAACAAAGCCCCTCGCCCCTAAACAAAGCCCCTCGCCCCTAGAAAAAGCCCCTCGCCCCTAAAAAAAGCCCTTTTTGGAGGCTTTATGCAACGGACACTTTTAGCTTTTTTAGCTCTTGCCGGCAGCGTGTCGGCTCAATTTCGTGTCTTGTCCTTTTACGAGGCACCGTTGACGTCGTCTGCGCCTCAGCTTGACGGTCATTTAGACGATCCGTGCTGGGCGTTGGCGCCTTCCCACACGTCTTACTACAAGTATTTCGTTCCCAATCCGCCTCCTGGCGAGTTGCGCACTGAGCACCGGCTCTTGCATGACGAACACGGCTTGTACGTCGCCATCATCAATTACGAGGAGCATCCGGACAAGTTGCGGATGCGTTTCACCGACCGCGACAATCCCAGCTTGTGGACAGACGACTGCGCAGAACTCTATATCGACTGTCACGGCAATGGCATTGGCTTTCGCAAATTCGTCATCACTGCTAACGGGACGGTCGGCGACTCAATGCGGGTTGACGGCGCTGTCTTCCTGGACGATTGGAGCGGCGACTCCTGGCATGCCAAGACCAGCATAGGAAGCGACCGGTGGACCATTGAGGCGTTCTTCCCCTGGTCTGACCTCGGTGGTCGGCCGCAGCCTGACGCCCTCTGGATGTTCTGCCATGTCCGTTATGCCTTTTCCAGCGGCAAATTTGTCGGCGTCACCTCGTCGGCTGGCGGCAACTACAGCAATCCCGGCGATTTTGGCTACTTGGCCTTCCAGGCTGGTGCAACGCCCCGGTCGCCGGCTGCAGTCGGCGAGTTGCTTGGCACGCATGCTGCTCCGCCCTGGGGGCTGGCCATTGGCGAACAGCTGCTCTTCAATACCGGCAACGGCGTCCAGGATGTCCGTCTGGCCGATCAGCTTGCCCAGGAGCAGCAGAATCTCGAAAGCCTGCGCCGGGAAGTCGATAAACTCCTGTCAGAGCAGCGCCTTAAGAAGAAATTTCAGTCGGAATATGATGCTTTGACAGCGTCGCTGCCGTCTGCCGCGACTGCTCCGATGATGCGCCTGACTGGCTTGACAGCGGCGTCCGGCAATCTACGAGCTTTGTTGGCCAGGATGCGCCTGGAATTCGACTTTAATTGATTATCGTGATTCCTTGGCTGCGGAAGGCGGCTTGGGCAGGAATAGTTTCACCTGAACCGGGAGAAAATGACGCATGAGACAGCATACTTTTCCATTTTGCTTTATGCTAGCGGCGTTGGCGGCTGGGTCTGTCCACGCCAAGCTCGACGGTCGTCAGCTGCATGGCTTGAGCGCCGACTATGTGACGCCGCATCTGATTTGGGCGTCGTCACCCACGCCCGTCTTGCCGCGCGTTCTGTTCATCGTTCCTCGCAGCGGTGCTCGCGAGGTGATTGAACTCCATCAACGCCTGGCCATGAATTGGTCAGCATACTTGTGCTATGACCACACCTGCATCGCCAAGAGTGACATGTACGACGCGCCCTACGAAGGAACTAGCCTTCTGGAAAAACAGCAGGAATTGATGGCTCGACTGGAAGACGACTATGACCTGATTGTGTTGGGGGAAGTTTTGTTCCGCGCGCTGCCCGACGAGGCAAAGTATATTATTCTCACCAAGGTCGAAAAAGGAGCTGGACTGCTGCTGGTCCAGCATGGCGGCCCAGAACGGCTGCCTTACCGTAAGCTGTATCTGAATCGCCTGCAAGAACCAGATTTCCTGCTGGATTTCCCCAGCTCCATGAGTACACGGCCGGAACAGACCAAACCCATGCTCCAGGCCAGCCAGCTGGGCGCAGGGCGGATTGTCCACCTGAGCTATTATGGCAAGCGGTCGCATGGCTTGAGCTTGACGCCGTATCTGCCATACAACCGCGAATGGGCCGCCCGCTACGAAAATGCCTTGGCATGGGTCGGACGTCTCTGCTTGTGGACAGCCGGCGTCGCCCCAGCCGCCACCTGCCGCTGCGCCGCTCTCGCCGAAACGCCGACATTCGAATTCGACGCTCAACGCCGCCTCGACGCCGTGCTGACCGGCTCCGGACAAGTCCGCTGCCGCCTGCGCAATCAATTCAACCAAGTGCTGTACGAAAGCGACTATGACGGCCGCCAGCTGGCTCTACCAGACTTGGCGCCAGGAAGCTATTTTTGCGATTTTTTGGTGCGACAAGGCGAACAGACCGTCAGCTTCGGATACTATGAATTCGCAGTTGCATCACCGGTCGGCAAGGTCGATTTGGCAGTGCCCGAAGTCCATGAGCTCCAGGCTGCTATCAACGGCCGCCTGACCCTGGAAAAGCCGTTTGCACAGCCGCTGCAAGTGCGCGTTGAGCTGATGGACTCGCCGTATTATCGCGTCTGGCATCGGCGTGAATTCACGCTTGCGGCTGGCCAGACAGCGCTCGACTGGCAGCTCCCCAGCGAGCACTTGCCCACCATCGCCGCCATCGTCCGCTGCACGCTGGTGGACACGTCTGCCAACAATCGCGAAATCGGTTCAGCCGAAGCAACGGTTTTCTTTCCAGATTACCGTTTGGACGACTATATCCAAATGGTGTGGAACAATATCGACGAGAGCATCGGGCCGATGACAGCGCCAGTGCTGGTCGACCGCCTGGGTTGGACGCTTGGCCTGTCGCATCCCTCGTCCGGTGGCAGCAATGCCCGGGTCAGCGCGCTTTTCAACCAGCGCTTTGTATCTTACATGACGCGTATTTGCGTCACCAAGGGCGCTGGGGGCGGCGCCAAGCAGTACCGGTGGTTTTTCCTGCCGAGCGGCTACGAGGAAAAAGTCAAGGCCCTGAACGAGGACGAATGTTTCTACCGTCCGGAAGTCCAGGCGCTGTGGGCTGCTGGCATCGCCCATCGCATCACCAATCTGCCCAAATACAGCCCAGTCATCTATTCCCTGGGGGACGAAAATTCACTCAACCTGGAAGCCGGCTTCGGCCCCTCTGATTTGATTTATTTCCGCCAGTTCGTGGAAAAGAAATACGGCAGCATCGCCGCCCTGAACCGGGAATGGCGGAGCGACTACGCCAGCTTTGCGGAGGTGCCGCATCCGACCATGAAGGAAAGCCGTGAGCAGGGCAACTTCCCGGCCTGGTTTGACCATCGGCAATACATGGAAAAAATGTATGCTGACATCCATCACTTTGCGGCGGCTGAAATCAAGAAGCATGACCCGCGAGCCCGAGTTGGCGCCGAGGGCTCAGTGCCCGGCGAACTGGAGCTGAGCATCGAAAACCTGGAATTCTGGGGCCCCTACAGCAATTTGATCAACGACGAAGTGCTGCGCAGTTTTGGCGGCGACCGCATCCGGATGCTTTGGTGGGGCGGCTACCCCAGTTCGCATGGCGGCCGCAGTCGCTATCCAATGCCTATCTTGGGCGATTTGCTCAAAGGCACGGTCAATGGCAATGCATGGTTCACGTCCCGAGTCGGCAATCATGGCGTGATGTCCTGCGACTTTGACCTGGCCCCATACGTCAAAAATTACCTGCCGTATCTTGATGACTTGCGCTGGGGGCAGGCTGCGTTGCTTATCAACAACCCGCAGGTCGATAGCGGCATCGGCATCTATTGGAGCCACCCGTCCCAGGCGGCGAACATGCTTGACGACCGCTGCTTCAAGCCGAGCGACGGCATCGGCGCTATCATTCGTTATGGCTACCAGCGTGGACTGGCCTTTGACTTTGTCTCCTCGCGCACGCTGTCCCGCCTGGAACGGCTCAAAGTGGTGTTCCTCTGCGGCGCCTCGGCCTTGAGCGACGCTGAAGGCGCGGCCTTGCGGCGTTTTGTCGAACGCGGCGGCGTGCTTATCGCTGATCTCAACCCTGCGATTATGAATGGCTATCTGCGGCCTTTGCCAGCCAATCCGCTAGCGGATTTGTTCGGCGAGATCGTTTTCGACAAGTTGTCAGCACCGGTGTTAGGCGAAGCTGAAGTGTCGGCTGAGTGGCGTGGTCGGCCATTGCGGTTCAAGGCCAGGAAAACCCAGGTCAATCCCGGCGCGTCGTTTTGGGAAGTCCGCACTTTGGGGCAGGGCAAGGCCGTTCTGCTGCATTTCGGCTTGGGTGCGGCGGCAAACACGGCCGCACCGGAGACGCCGCTGGCCGGATTCCTGGACCAGGTGCTGGAAGGCGTTGGCTGCGTGCCGCCTTTCCAAGTCGCCTGCGACGACCCGTATGCTTTGATTCGCAGCCGCCAGGGCCGCGGCTTCCAACTGCTCGGCATTCTGCTTTCAGAAGCAAAGGTCGGCAGTGCGCTGACTGCGCGTTTGCCCGAATCCGGCTTCGTGTATGAGAGCAAAAAGGGCTTCCTGACCCAGGCCGACCACCTGGAATTGCAGTTTACAGACACGCCGTACAAGCTGCTGAGCATCTTCCCGGAACGGCAAGCGCCGCCGGAATTGCGTCTCCGGAAGACGACCATAACCCGAGGCGACGCGGTCAGAGTGGACATCAGTTCCCTGCCAGCAGGAAGGGTATATTTTCTGGAGCTCAAAAATCCGTCTGGCGCAGCGCAGCTGACGCGTCATCGTGTGTTTGACACGGCAAAGGTGCAGGGGTCATTGACCATACCGTTCGCCTATAGCGATGTCCCTGGCCGCTGGCAGCTGACTCTTCAGGACGTGGCTACTGGCCTGAGTGCCACGGCCAGCGTCGAGGTACAGCCGTGACGCTTTGCACGTCGCAGTTTTCCCGGAGGACGCAGTCGATGAAAACTTATTATGCATTTACAGCGAGGGCTGTCCTGGCTGGATTGAGCCTGGTCTTGATGCTGGCCGCCCCGGCGTCGGCCGCTAATTTGCGCTTTGAGCGAGAGACGCGCAAGGATGACGACGGGCGGCAGCTGGAGAGCATCAATCGTGTTTTCGATTTCGACGACGCTACTGTACTGCGCCTTAAAACTACCCAGGTCAGCGGCTCAAACGAGCTCTACAGTCGGAAATGGGGTGATTACTTCTTTGGACTGGACTTTGGCCGCAATGGCAATGGCGGCTGGGACATCTGGGACTTCCTGCAAGTCCATAGCCTGGAAAACAAGAAGCCGGTCGCCTACATACGCCAGCGCCTGCCGGATTCAGTCAGTCTCTTTGAGCAGTCTGGACAGGTTCTCGCCGAATGTCGCTGGAGCAGCGCAGACGGCCGACGGCTGCGTGTGCAAATCAGGAAATTCCGCTCCTGGCCGAAATTCCTGTTTTTCCGGGTCTTGTTGGAAGGCGCTGGCTGGGAATCGCCGACCTTGACGCTGTCAGCCTATCCCGGCAATACTGACAAGCCTCCGGAGCGCGAACGCTGGGCTGCGACTCGCGAAGAGTCCTTCCCCTTGGCGACCGGCGCCCGTGAGTTGACGCTAGCCAGCGACGGATTGGCTCTGTTCAACAAATATCGTTATGAAGACTTTGGCAATCTGCTCGTTGTCAATCACCAGTCCTTGCAGAGTCTATTACTGCCGCAGACCAACTACCGTGTTAGCATTATTCTTCGTCCTCGCAATCCGCAATCTTGCGCCTTTGCGCTTAGTTTCTTCAGTCGCCAGCATTATCACGAGGTGCTGGAACGCTTTTTAGCCGAAGAAGCCGATGCCGCCCGTGCTTTCCTCGATGACATTGACTGGGAACCGGAATTGGAAGACGGCTCCTTGCAACGCTTGCAGAAGAGTCTCCAGGTATTGCTGGACAGTCTCCCGCCGGAAGATAATGCCAAAGCCGCTTTTAGCGCTGAAACCCGCGCTTCTCTTGCCCAGGCTTCTCTGGCCCGTGATGCCCGCGACATGGCGGCCTACACCGCTGGTCTAGAAAAGCTGCAAGCATTGCAGCAGCGTTTAGTCCAGCATGGCCTGAACCGCTTCCGCTGAAATGACCGCGGGGGGTACGTAGTTCAAGCCGTACGTAGTTCAATCTTCAGCTTGCCGTATGTTCCTCGCTTGCAGGAGCACGTAGTTCAAACTTTAGTTTGCTGTATGTCCCGCAGGCTTTAGCCTGCTTACATATCTCACGTATTTCACACGCATTTCAATCTTCCTCTTGCCGTATGTTCCTCGCTTGCCGCCGTATGTAGTTCAAACTTTAGTTTGCTGTATGTCCCGCA
>JAAZKI010000204.1 GCA_012799905.1 Lentisphaerota bacterium
TGAATTTATCTGCGATGTGGAGGAACTGACCGGAATCCGCAAGAGCATCCTGATTGAGCTGGAGGAAGACAGCACCTTCCAAGTGACGCATCGCCTGACCAACTGCGGCCTTTGGCCGGTCACCCTGGCGCCTTGGGCCTTGTCGATCATGGCGCCGGGCGGGCTGGCGGTCATCCCCCAGTATCGCTCGTCAGAAGCCGACTTCTGCACTCCGGATCGATCGCTGGTACTGTGGCCAAACTCCAATTTCAACGATCCGCGCTTGGTTTTCAGCGAAAACTACATCTGCCTGAAACAAGACCCTAATTGCAAGCGCGCCTGCAAGATCGGCTTCAACAGCGAGGATGGATGGATCGGCTATGTCAACCAAGGCTATGCCCTGATTAAGTATTTCGAGCCCTTTGTCGGCGATGACGTCAAGTACCCTGACCGCGGCTGCAATGTGGAAGCGTACTCCTGCGCCGATTTCTGCGAAATTGAGACGGTTGCGCCTTTGTATGAATTGCCGCCAGACGACTATTGCGAGCATATCGAACGATGGCAGGGCATTTCCGACCTGCCGGACTTGTACTCCATTGACGATGTCGAAGAATATTTGGAGCCGCTGCTGCTGTGAAACGGGCGTGGACATAGTACCCCGGACTAAAGTCCGGGCACTGAACGGAGGTAAAACAGCAGCGCTCAGGCAGCTATGACTTGCCTCTAAGAAAAGCCCCTCGCCCCTAGTCTCGCCCCTCGCCCCTCGCCCCTAGTCTCGCCCCTCGCCCCTCGAAAAAGCCCCTAATTCCTTCCCGATGCGTTCTTTATTTCGCGATTTTTTGTATTTGTTCGGCCGGCGCGATTTGTATCGCTTTGCGGTGCTGATTGTGCTGATGCTGTTCGGAACCATCTTGGAAATGGCCAGTTTAGGGGCGGTGCCGTTGTTCGTGCAGCTGGTGCTTTCTCCGGAGGATAGCCGCGCCGTTGTCTGGCTCAGCAAGGCGCTGGCTGACCTGGGCGTGTCTGACTTTTCCCGGCAGCTGCCTCTTTGGGGCGGTCTTGCCTTGGGCGGGCTGTTTTTGTTTCGCACCCTCTATCTGATCAGCAATTTCTGGTTACAGGAGCATCTTCTGCGCAACCGCCAGGTCGCCTTGGGGTCGCGGCTGTTTCGTGCCTACATGAACGCCCCCTATCGACTGCTTTTGCGCCGCAATTCCAGCACAGTCATCAACTTTGTCAGCAGTGAGGCTGAGCGTCTGGTCGAGCAGTTCCTGGCTCCGGCTTTGAATTTTCTGCGCAACGCCATCATTGTGCTGGCCGTCGTCGTGCTGTTGGTCATCTACGATCCGGTCGTGTCACTGGGGTCGTTCTGCGCTCTTGGACTGGCTGGGGGTGTTTTCATCCTTGCCGTGAACCGGCGCTTGAAGAGCCTGGGCGAGACGGCGCACCACAACCGCCAGGTTGCAGTCAAGGCAATCACCGAAGGCATCGGCGCATTTCGGGAAGCGCGCTTGAACGGCAGCGCTGGCTTTTTTGCCGGCCATCTGCACCGCGCCCTGGAAAACCAGGCCCGGCCGCAGCGTATCTACTATATTCTGCAAAAAAGCCTATGGCCGAGCATGGAATTGTTGACCGTGACCGTGCTGCTGGCGGCCATGATTATCATGTTGCTCTGGGGACGGGACATACAAGCCATCGCCCCCGCCCTGGCCCTGGTGGCCGTCGCCCTCGCCCGACTGAAAGGATGCCTCACGGAGCTGATGCTGTATTATTCCGCCATGCGCTATCAAAGCGGCTTGGTTCGAACAGTTGCCGCAGAATTGCGCGAGCTGGAAGGGCAGGCAGCAGCAACAGTGACGACGGCTGACCCGAATTTGCCTGCCGTGGACTTGCAAAAGGCCATCGCCGTCCGCCATCTTGACTTTCGCTATGACACCGCCGCCGAGCCGATCTTGCGCGATATCTCTCTGGAAATACCGTGCGGCGCCTCGGTCGCTTTGGTTGGCCCGACCGGCGCGGGAAAATCCACTCTGGTCAACCTCATCGTCGGGCTGCTGGAACCGACTGCTGGCGACATCTTGATTGACGGCCACGATTTGTCGATGTGCGTGGCAGCTTGGCAGCGCCGTATCGGCTACGTGCCACAGGATATCTTCCTCCTGGACGATACGATCCTGGCCAACGTCGCCCTGGGCGTAGCCGAGCATGACATTGACGAAGCCGCCTTTTGGCGCGCCCTGGCCGCTGCCCAGCTGGATGAATTCGTGGCCGCGCTTCCGGAAGGCGCTCGCACCATCCTGGGCGAGCGCGGCGCACGCCTGTCCGGCGGCCAGCGCCAGCGTATCGGCATTGCCCGAGCACTGTACCGGAATCCCGCAGTGCTGGTGCTGGACGAGGCGACGTCAGCCCTTGACACCACGACCGAATCGGCCTTGACCGCTGCCGTGGAGCAGCTGCGCGGCGCGCATACGGTCATTCTGATTGCGCATCGCCTCAGCACTGTCCGCCGCTGCGATAGGATTTTCTTCCTGGACGGCGGCCGTCTCGTCGCCCAAGGTACTTATGATGAACTTCTGGCTTCTACGCCGGCGTTCCGGGCCATGGCGTCATCGTCGTCGTCGCCCGATCATTGACACTTTCATCCCAAGCGGCGCTTTGCGCTGCTGTTCGCTTCCCCGAAATTATATTCCATTTATGACTACTGCTTCTGAACTCACTCCGGCCATGCGCCAGTACCTCCGGGCCAAAAAGGATTTGCCGGACAAGACTATCCTGCTGTTTCGCATGGGCGATTTCTATGAGCTGTTTTTTGAGGACGCCAAGACAGCCGCCCCGCTCATGGACATTGTCCTGACCGCCCGCGCTGGTGTGCCTATGTGTGGCGTGCCCTATCATTCCATGCGCGGCTACATCGGCAAAATCCTCGATGGCGGCTACAATGTCGCTATCGCCGAGCAGATGGAGGACCCGAAGCTGGCCAAGGGCCTGGTTAAGCGCGATGTGACCCAAATCATCACGCCCGGCACAGTGCTTGATGACAACTTGCTGGACGCTGCGCAGAGCCTTTTCCTGGCTGCGATCCTGCCTAGCCGCAATATCTGCGGACTGGCTCTCCTGGACTTCAGCACCGGCGATTTCCGCCTCACAGAACTGCGCACTGTCGCGGCCCTGGAAACCGAAATCAACCGTCACCGGCCAGCCGAGTGCCTGCTCCCAATCAGCTGCCTTGAACGCTGGCGCCGTGATGGCTTCCCGGACTTCCCGCCCCATTTGACCTGGACGCCGTTGGAAGACTGGAACTTTGACTTCGAAATGGCTCAGGACACGCTCTGTCGACATTTCGGCGTCGCCTCGCTTGACGGCTTCGGCTGCCGCGGCTTGACCGCTGCCGTTGCCGCCGCCGGCGCCATGCTCGGGCATGTCAAGAACAATTTGCGTCGCGACGGCGCCCACGTGACCTCTTTGCGCACCTACCAGGCTGAGGACGGCATGATTCTCGACCGTATCTCACAACGCAACCTGGAGCTGGTCGAGCCGATTTTCGCTGATAGCAAGGACAATACCCTGATGTCCATTTTGGACCATACCGTCACTCCGATGGGGGCGAGGATGCTGCGGGAATGGATTCTGCGACCGCTGCGGGACCAGGCTGCAATTGAAGAGCGGCTGGACGCAGTGGGCGACCTGCTGGCAACGCCGACGATGTTGGCGGAATTGCGCGAGTTGCTGGCTGCGGTACGCGACCTGGAGCGCGTCGTCGCCCGCCTCAATTTTGGCGGCGCCAATGCCCGCGACCTCCTCGTCTTGCAGCATGGCCTGGACGGCATTCCGGGATTGCGGGCTGTGCTCGCCGACGCTGCCGCGCCCCTGCTGGCCAGTCAGCGCGCAGAGTTGACCGAATTGCCGGAAGCGTCTGGCCTGATTGCCCGCGCCATTGTTGATGAGCCGCCGCTGGCCATCAAGGAAGGCGGCATCATCCGCACCGGCTACCATGAAGAACTTGACATGCTCCGCCGAGCTTCCACCGAAGGCAAGGACTGGATCGCCGGATACCAGGTGAAAGAACAGGAACGCACTGGCATCAAGTCCCTGAAAGTGCGTTTCAATAAGGTGTTTGGCTATTATGTCGAGGTTACCAAGACCAACTTGGAGATGGTGCCGGCAGACTACATGCGCAAGCAGACCCTGGTCAACGCAGAGCGCTTCATCACTCCGGAACTGAAGGAAATCGAAGACAAGGTGCTGGGCGCCGAAGAGAAAAGCAAGGCTCTGGAGTACGAGCTTTTCCAGGACTTGCGTGAGAAGCTCTGCGTGCATACGGTGGCCATCCAGCGCAATGCCCAGGCGATTGCGCGGCTGGATTGCCTGGCCTCGCTGGCCGAGGCCGCCTCACGCTATCACTACGTCCGCCCGCGCATCACGACCGAGCCGGTGCTTGACATTCGCGGCGGGCGTCATCCAGTCCTGGAAGCGCGCCTGAAGGACGAAACATTCGTGCCCAATGACGTGCATCTTGACGCGCGGGCTGACCAGCTGGCCATCATCACCGGCCCGAACATGGCCGGTAAATCGACCTATATCCGCCAAGTCGCGCTCCTGACCCTGATGGCGCAAATGGGCAGTTTCATCCCGGCTGACGAGGCCACCATCGGCATCACTGACCGCATCTTCACCCGCGTCGGCGCGGCAGACGATATCAGCCGCGGCCAGAGCACCTTCATGGTCGAAATGGTCGAAACCGCCAATATCCTCAACAACGCTACGCCATCCAGCCTGATTATTCTGGATGAAATTGGCCGCGGCACCAGCACGTTTGACGGCTTGAGCCTGGCCTGGGCTGTTGCCGAATACCTGCATGACCACCCGGAAGTGAAGGCGCGTACCTTGTTTGCTACGCATTACCACGAATTGACAGATTTGGCTTTGACTAAACCCGGGGTGCGAAACTACAATGTCCTCGTCAAGGAGGTCGGCGACCAGATTTCCTTTATGCGCAAAATCGTCCCGGGCTGTGCTGACAAGAGCTACGGCATCCATGTTGCCCGCTTGGCTGGACTGCCCCGGGAAGTCATCCTTCGCGCCGCCGAAGTGCTGAAAAATCTCGAAAGCAACGAATTGGAAGAAGAAGGCAAGCCTAAAATCGCCCAGACTAGACGCAAGAAAAGCAAGGATACTCCGGAACAGCCCCTGCTGTTCGATTTTTGAACGGCACAGGCACCAAGTCCCGGGCTAAAGCCCGGGCACTGAACGGAGATAAAACAACAGCACCCAAGCAGCTACGGCTCGCCGCTAATCTCGCCCCTCGCCCCTAATTCTCGCCCCGCGTGGACAACGTAATCCAAGCTCAACTCGCCCCA
>JAAZKI010000427.1 GCA_012799905.1 Lentisphaerota bacterium
CCCACGAAACGTGGCAATCTGAGTAGGGGTAGCCCAGTGCCAGACCGGCACGCTGGTAAATATGGGGAATTGACCCCATCGCTACAACGGGGAGGTAGAGGCTCATAACCTCTACCTTACCCACTGATACATAAACACCGTTCTGAAGAAAATCTTTCCCAAAGAACAAGAAGTTGGCGGATAGTAGCGCAAAACGTACGGCTGCCGAAGGCTGAACTGCCAGGGATGAACCGTGATGATTTTGCCTGCCGGCGAGTTGACAGACGGCAAATGACTTTTATCTTAATTTAATAGTCAAAATCCCTGTCCTAACCGCCATGATTTTTCCTGTTCGAATTGACTCGCAACACTCGGGAGCACCTGCTGACTGATTCCCGACAATCTTTTGCGAGTCTTTTTTTTCAGTTGCCGCCTGGCGGCCAATGTCATCACCTGGAGTTCTTATGGGCGATCTGCGCACCACCATCGGCGAAAAAATGCCTCTCCCAAAACGAGACATCCGCCGCAAGAAAATCCTCTACACTCTCCTGACGCTCCTGGTCATCACCGCGATCGTCGCCGCCGGTATTGTCATCAAGGTCGACCGCTACACCCTCGCGTCCGGCTACGTCACTACTGAGGACTACGCCGAAGTCCGACCGCCGGTCACCGGCATAGTCAGCAAAATCCTCGTCCGCACCGGCGCCAAAGTCGAAGCCGGGCAGCTTTTAGTGCAGCTGAACGCAGAAGAGGAGGAGGCGTCCTTGGCCGAAGCCAAGGCTCGCCACTCCCGGCTGGAAGTCGAGCTTGAACGCCGCCAGGCGGAAATGAACATCGACCTGGAACGACGCCGGGTCGACCTGACCGAGCAGCAGCGCATTCACAAGGACGACATCGCCATCGCCGAACTGCAGTTGCAGAACGCCCAAACCAAGCTGAAGTTAACCCGCGAACTGGTCGAAAAAGGCCTCAAGGCCGCCAGCAACCTGGAAGACGATCAGCTCAAGGAGCAGCTCGCGCAAGTAACACTTAATTCACTCAAGCAGAAGGACTTCCATATCTACGAAGAACTCCTTCGCCGCGATCGTGAAAAATACAACAGCGAGTTGACCGCAATCAAGAGCGAGCTGGCCGCCTTGGCCGACGCTGTGCGCCGGGCCGAAGCCCGCCTCCGCACCCGGCAAGTTCGCGCTCCGATCAGCGGCGTCGTGGTTCGCTATGAATTCGTCATCGGCGAACTGCTTCAGCCCACCACTGTCATCTATGAAATCTTCGGCGGCGACCAGCAGACCCTCAAGTTGCGCATCAGCGAGCGCTATGCCGCCAAGGTCGCTGAAGGCCAGACCTACCGGGCCCGATTGAGCTCCTATCGCGGCGTCTCCCGCATCTACTTCTGGGGCAAGATCGAATATCTGCGCAGCGTCATCCAAGCCGAGGGGACAAGCACCTACCGGGTCGCCTATTGCAGCTTTGACCCGGGCGACCGCGACATCCCGCCCGGCACCACGGCCGAAGCACGCATCTACTACGGTAAATCCTCGCTCTGGTTCTACCTGTTCAACCTTGACTTCGAATAACCGCCGGACTTGCCCCGCAGCCGCCTATCTATGTCCCAGCCCAACCAAGACAAAAAGCGCCTGGGGAACATCAGAAAAATCCTGGTGTTCATGCAGCCCTACTACCTGCAGCTCTATGGGCTGTTCGGGCTCACGGTGCTGCTGTCGATCCTGGCCATGGCGCCGCCGCTGGTCACCCGCGCCCTGGTTGACCGCGTCTTCACCAACGGCGAAACCCAACTGTTTTTCGGCCTCGGCTTCTTTATGGTCGCCCTGCCGATCCTGACCGCGCTGTTCGGATACATCCAGTCGCTCAGCATCGCCTACCTGGGTCAACGCTTTGTTTTCGACATCCGCTGCGCCCTCTACAAGCACTTCCTCGGGTTGTCGCTGCGCTTCTTCAGCAAGCACAGCGTCGGCAAACTCGTCTGGAGACTGATGGGCGACAGCGGCACAGTGCAGCAGATGCTGACCGGGCAGAGCGTCGGCATCATCTCCGATTTAGTCTGCTCGACCTTTGCCATCATCGCCACCTTCGCCATTGACTGGCGCCTAGCGATTCTTTTGATCATCATCGTCACGGTCTTCGTCCTCAACTACAACTTCAACATCCGCCCCATCATCGTAGCCAGCAAGGCCAGCCGTTCCGCCTACGACCGGCTGTCCGGCGGCGTTCAGAACCGCCTGGTCGCCAACATGGCGGTCAAGACCTTCGGAGCCGAGGCCCGGGAACACGGCGTCTTTGAGGGTCAATCGCGGACTGCCCTGGTGCACGACAAGGAGCTGGGCGTCGCAGGCAACACCTTCTGGATGAACGTCAACCTCATCCAGAGCCTGGGGCGCTCCCTGATCTACTTTCTGGGATGCGGCATGATCATCTCCGGCGACCTCACCTATGGCGACGTCACCGCCTTCACCGCCTATGCCATGCAGCTGCTCGGACCGGCAGTACGCTTCTCCCAACTGGTCAACCAGCTCCAGCAAGTATCCATCGCCACCGAACGACTGTTCGAAATCTTTGACGAAAAAGCCGAAGTCGTCAACGACCCCAACCCGATTCCCATCCCACATATCAAAGGCCAGGTCGATTTCAACGACGTCTACTTCCACTACGAGGAAGGCAAGCCCGTCCTGCAAGGCCTCACCTTTCATGCCAAGCCCGGCGACACCATCGCCCTGATCGGCCCAACCGGCTGCGGCAAGAGCACGGTGCTCAACCTGCTGCTGCGCTTTTATGACATCACCGGCGGCGAACTCAAAATCGACGGCCACGACATCCACCGGCTGGACCTGCATCAATTCCGACGCCAATTCGGCATCGTCCTGCAAGAGTCCCTCCTGTTCAGCATCAGCATCAAGGACAACATCCGCTACAGCCGCCCCGGCGCCACAGACCCCGACATCATCGAGGCCGCCAAAATAGCGGAAATCCACGACTTCATCATGTCGCTTCCCCAGGGCTATGACACGTTGGTCGGCGACTATGGCGTTGAACTGTCAGTGGGCCAAAAGCAGCGCATCAATATCGCCCGCGCCATTTGCGCTGACCCCGCTATTTTAGTCATGGACGAGGCGACCAGCTCCCTGGACAGCGATTCCGAGCAGGCCATCCAGCGCGCCATGGACAAGGTTCTTGCCGGCCGGACCAGCTTCGTCGTCGCCCATCGCCTCAGCACTATCAAGAATGCCGATCAAATCATCTTATTGGACAAAGGCATCATCCAGGAGCGAGGCACGCACGCCGAGCTGATGGCCATTCCCAACGGCCGCTACCACGAACTCTACACCAAACACATGGGCAAAGGCGTAATCGAGGAATAACGCCCTTCCCGCCCTGCTTTCATATCCGCAACCAATCGACTTCGCATGGGTTTCTTCAGCAAAATCAAAGAGCACAAGCGGGACTATCCCTTCCGGCCTGACCGGCGGGAGCCGCCTGAGCATGGCACGGACTGGCCGCTCTACCTGCGCTTTATCCGCGAATATGTGTGGGAATCGCGCTGGTCCCTGCTCGCCTGCATGCTCATGGTCGCAGCCAACTCCAATGCAGTCTACCTGATGTCTTTCTATTCCCGGCTGGTGGTTGACAATATCCTAGTCATCCGCAGCGCCGACAATACGCAGCCGAAAACGAAACGCCGCATCTGGGAGCCGGAACGAAACACCTTCGGCCCGGCCTCCCGCCCGACGGTCAGCATGGGACGGCGCATTGACATGGGCGTCAAAGTCAGCCAACGGCCGCCCGGCGCTGGCCGACGACTGCTGCTCATCGCCATTTTCTACATGGGCACGCAGTTGGGTCTAAACTTCCTGGCACGCTACTCCACCAGGAAGCAAATCACCGTGGCTCAGAGCATCACCAGCAAACTCCGGGAGGACATGCACCGCAAGGTGCTGGAACTGTCCATGTCCTACCACCAGTCCATGAGCCCGGGGCGGCTGTTGTCGCGAATCCTCTCGGACGTTGACGCCGTGCGGGGTGCAATGATGGGATTCTTCATGAGCGCCACCCACTGTACGTCCATGATTATCGTCGGAACGTCAGTCCTCCTCTACGAGGAATGGCGTATGGCCTTGATCGCCATCGCCATCACCCCTATTTACGCCTGGATGTACAAGCGCAAGCGGCCGATAATCCGGCGCCTGAACCAGGAGCTGCGCCACACCAACTCCTGTCTGTATGGACTAGTCTCGCAGAAGCTCGACGGCATCAAGGCCATCCAGGCATATGCCCGGGAAAAAAGCGAAATCCTCAACTTCCACCGTCTCATGGCCACCTACATGCGTGACGCACTAACCACCCAGAGGGTCAGCGCTGGCCTGGGCCGCCAGGCAGGGGTTCTCACCAGCATGAGCAGCTGCGCCATCTTTCTATATGGCGGCAAGATGGTCATTGACGGCGACATGACCCTCGGCCGTATGATATTCCTCCACACCACCACCATGACTCTATTCCAACCGGTGCTGGAATTCACCCAGCTAAGCTTCGTGCTGCAACGGCTCCGCATCGCCCTGCTTCGAATCGTCGGCGTGCTCGACCGGCCCATTGAAATCGTTGACGCACCGGACGCCGTCGACTTCCCCAGCCCCCTCCAAAAAGGCATCGAAGTCAACAACGTCTTCTTCTCGTACCCACCGCCGCGCGGGGAACGCGAAGCCGATGAGATCACGGAAGAGCCGCCAACGCCGCCAGAGCCGGTGCTGAAAGGAGTCAGCTTCACGGTTCCGGCCGGAACTTGGCTGTGCATCATGGGCGCCAGCGGCAGCGGCAAGACAACGCTCCTGCACCTGCTGTCACGCCTGTACGAGCCGACTTTCGGAACCATCACCATCGACGGCATTGACCTAAACAACATCAAGACGTCATCAATGCGCCAACGCATCGGCGTCGTCCCGCAGGAAGCGCAGATTTTCCGAGGCTCCATGCGGGACAATATCTGCTACGGCCGTCCCGACGCCACCAACGAGCAGATCATGAACGCAGCCAAGGCCGCGCAAATGCATGACTTCATCCTGGAGATGAAAGTCCAATACGAAACGCTGTTAGGCCAGAGGGGCACCAACCTCTCCGGCGGCCAACGCCAGCGCCTGTCGCTGGCACGAGCATTGCTGACCGACCCGGAACTGCTGATCTTAGACGACTGCACCTCTGCCCTGGACGCCAATACCGAACAGAAAATCCAAGAGACCCTGGCCAAAATTCTCATTGGCAAGACGGCCATCATGGTCTCCCAACGAGTGTCCATGGCCATGCGCTGCCACAAAATCGCTATGCTGGAGGACGGCGTCATCAGCGAATACGGCACGCACCAAGAATTGCTGGCCAAAGATGGCTTCTACGCTAAATTATTCCACCAACAAACTGAATAATGCTAGAGGCTTTTTTAGGGGCGAGGGGCGAGAATTAGGGGCGAGGGGCGAGGGGCGAGCACTGCTATCTTACCTCTGTCCAGTGCTCGGGCTTTAGCCCGAGGCAAGCAGAATGAATCACCATTTACAGAATAACCTGCTTATCAGGAGGAATTTGACATGACCACAAGCCGTCTTTTGTCGCTGGCTGCGGCGGCTCTACTTCTGCCCATCCTGACCGTGCATTCCCTAAATGCCCAAGCGGCCGCCAAAACCGCAAAGCCGAAAAAACAAAAGAACCTGATTGTCAACAGCGACCTGGAGCAAGGCAGCGGCAGGACGCCGACCGGCTGGAGTGGCGTGGACGGGCTGACCGTGACCTGGGGCAAAGACGGCAACCCGGGGCGATGCCTGACTTTTGACACCAGCGTCTTCCAAGAAGACAAAAAAGCCTGGAAAAGCGATGAGAAGAATTTCCCTGGTCGCGGCCGCGGTAAGAAGACCGGCCAGTATGACACAGTCGGCGCTCACGAGGGAGTCTGGGCCTTTGCGACGCCGGTTGACCTCAAGCCTGATGACGTGCACTTCATCATCTCAGCTGACGTCAAAGCCCAGTTCAAGGCCGGGGAGCTGTTCTATCCCATGGTTCTCATTCGAGGTTTTCAGCGCGTAACCGCCGAAAAAGCCGGCCAGAACTCATCCTGGTTCCACACCCATCATCCCGGCGGCCCCGCCTACTCGGAGATGTTCGGGCCGGACGCCTTGCGCCGCGATTCCAAGGAAGGCGACTACCTGATGGTGTACCGGCACACGCTCGCATGCAGAGCCGTCAAGCCCAACGAATGGCAACGTTTTGAAATGGGCTTCAGCCTGCCGATTTCCAAGCCCCAATTCTACCCGGAACGCCTCCTGATTAAACCGTACGCGTTCTGGCCGTCCGGCATCTACTGTTTTGACAACATCACGCTTCGGCGCTCAACGGCCGAGGAAGTCAAAGCAGTCAACCGGCGGCGACAATCCATCAAAGCCATTGAATAACGCCCGCATTTTTCCCACCTTTTTCTCCCTACGCAGCGACATCCTTGCAACCCGATATTCCCACTCATGACCAACCGCCCTGCCTCCATCGGCCGTTTTCTGGTCGGCATCGACCTCGGCACCACCAATTGTTCAGTCTGCTATGCTGACCTGACCGAAGACACCCCGACCTTGCGTCAATTTCTCATCCCGCAGCTGATTGCTCCCGGCGAAGTCGCTGCTGAGCCGCTGCTGCCGTCTTTCTGCTATCTGGCCGGCGAGCACGACCTGCCGGAACACGCCCTTGACCTGCCCTGGACCAAAACCAACCGCCACGCTGTCGGCCGATTGGCCCGAGACCAGGGCGCAGCCGTGCCGGAACGCCTGGTCGCCTCCGCCAAATCTTGGCTCGCCCACGCCGGCGTCGACCGCCAGAAGCCAATTCTGCCCTGGGGCAGTGAGCTGGGCAAACAGATGCTTTCGCCGGTTCAGGCATCTTTCCTGTGCCTTGACCACATCCGCGCCGCCTGGGACCGTCAATTCGCTCAAATCAAAGATGAGGACGGCACGCCCTGCAAACTGGCCGAACAGCAGGTCATCGTCACTGTCCCAGCCTCTTTTGACGAAGCGGCCCGCAACCTCACAATCGAAGCAGCCCGCAAAGCCGGCCTCCGGCGCTTGACCCTGCTGGAGGAGCCCCTGGCCGCCTTCTACGCCTGGATCGCCCGCCATGCTGATTCCTGGCAAGAGCACCTCCAGGTCGGCGCACAGGTGTTGGTCATGGATGTCGGCGGCGGCACGACTGACTTTTCCATCATCCAAGTCGAAGACAACGCCGTGCTGCGCCGCACCGCTGTCGGCGACCACCTTCTTCTCGGCGGCGATAACATGGACATGACCCTGGCCCGCTTGGCGGAACAAGCCTGGAACACCAAGTTGCCCCAGCGACAATGGAGCCAGCTCTGCCAGGAATGTCGCCGCGCCAAGGAAACCCTGCTTGGCTCAAACCCGGTCGACTCCTGCACGGTCCAGGTCACTAGCGCCGGCAGTTCCCTGATGGCCGGACTCCGCACCCACGCGTTCACCCGCAAACACGTCCTGACCACGCTCATGGAGGGCTTCTTCCCAGAGCTAACCCTGGACGCACCAGCCCCGGACCGACGCCGCGGCATCCAGGAAATGGGCCTGCCGTACGCGCCTGACCCGGCCATCACCAAGCACCTGCTGGACTTCCTCCGCCATGCCGGACCCAAACCAGGCGATCCAGCCACGCCTACACACCTGCTTTTCAACGGCGGTGCCATGCTCCCAGAAGTTTTCCGGAAGCACATCCGACACGTAGTAGGCGCTTGGCAGCAGCGCCCGCCCCTGCCGGAACTGCACGCCTCTGACCTCAGCCTGGCTGTTTCAGCCGGCGCTGCCTACTATGGCCTGGCCCGAATCGGCCGCGGCGTCCGCGTCAAAGGCGGCATTGCCCGCGCTTTCTTCCTGAAAGTCGAACAGGACGACCAGCAATCCCTGCTCTGCGTCATGCCCCGTGACACCGACGAAGGCGTTGTCCAACGCCTGGAAGGCAGAACCTTCCAACTCCGCGCCAACCAGCCTGTCGCTTTCCCGCTCTATGCTAGCGCTACCCGACTGGGAGACCAACTTGGAGATGTCATCCCTGTCCAGGCCGACGGCGTCACCGAGCTGCCACCTCTGCACACAGTCGTCAAATATGGCCGCAAAACTGACCAAACGACTTTGACGGCAACTATCTCTACGCAACTGAACGAAACCGGCGCTCTTGACCTATGGTGCGAAATCCCCTCGACCGGCCATCGCTTCCCCTTGACCTTCGATCTCCGTCAACGCCGCCAGGAAGACGATGAGGCTGACTCCAACTCTCTGAGCCAACCGGATTCAATCACCATTGAGGAAAGTCGCATCACCGCCTCCCTGGACATCATCACCGACATCCTGTCCGGCTCTGAACAGGCCCATCTTCCCAGCCTCAACAAAAAACTTGAGGACATCCTTGAGCTGCCGCGGTCGAGTTGGGATGCCGCCCTGCTCCGCCGTTTTGCCGACCTCCTGTTGCAGCACCGCGACTGGCGGTCGCTCTCACCGGCCCATGAAGCCCGCTGGCTCAACCTGGCCGGCTTCTGCCTGCGACCAGGCTGCGGCACGCCCGGCGACGAGCTCCGTATTCGCGAAGCCTGGAAATTATGGCGCCCCGGCCCGTTGGCCGCTAAAAATTCCCAAGTGCAGGCCGAATGGTGGACCTTCTGGCGGCGACTGGCTGCTGGCCTGCGGCCCGGACAACAGGACCAGGTCGCGGCTATCGTCGTCCGCGCCATCCTCACCTCGGAGGACGCTAATGCCATCCGAGCCGGAAACCATCCCGGCCTCGAACAATGGCGCTTGGCCGCCGCCCTGGAAAAAATCCCGCGGAAGCTGAAGCTGCGCCTGTTGACCGCATTGCTGCGCCGCAGCGGCAAACTTGAGGAGACTTATTTCTGGGTCATCGCCCGCCTCGCTGCCCGCCAGCCTTTTCAAGGCGCGCTGGACGCCGTCATCCCGGCATCCCAATGGGCGCCCTTGTCAACCGACCTGCTCCGAAAAGCAGTCCAGGCCAAATGCCCTCGCCTGGCCCTGTTTGCAGTTGCCAACACCGCCCGTCTGACCGGAATCCGCACTATCGACCTGCCGGAAAAAAATCGCCTTGCAGCCCAGACCTTTCTGCAAAAACACAACGCCCCGGCAGAATGGACAGCCATGGTCACCGACATCAAGCCCGTCTCAGATGACTTCCAAAATCAGATCGCCGGAGACGACCTCCCGCTCGGATTAATGCTACAGACAGAATAGGGGCGAGGGGCGAGCGGCGAGGGGCGAGCGGCGAGGGGCGAAAATGCTGAATGCTGAATGCTGAATGTTGAATGTTGAATGCTGAGGCGCATTTCATAATTCATAATTCATAATTCATAATTCGTAAGGGGCGAGGGGCGAGGGAGCTGCTGTCTTGCCTCTGTTCAGTGCCCGGGCTTTAGCCCGGGACGAGGGTAAAATCCCTCACCTCTGCTAAAACCACCCTACCCCGTGGCGCCTGGCGCCGCAGCTCACCGGAACTCCGAGCATCAATAGCTGATTGTTTGCCAAAAATAAAACATTTTTTTAAATATATTTTTCAACAATGCGTTTATCTATATATTGTCGCAAGTCTTATCTACCAACGGTGTGTCATGGCAAAAGATGATAAAATTGAAAATCGGGATCGCTTGCTGGCTGCTGGCCTGAAGATTTTTGCTGAGAAGGGATTCAGCGGCGCGACCGTGCGCGAAATCTGTGATGAAGCCGGGAGCAACATCGCGGCGATCAGCTATTATTTTGGCGACAAAGTCGGCTTTTACCAGGCGGTTCGCGAGTATGCCCGCCAGGCATACGTCCAGACCATGCAACGCTGCTGGGCGATGGCGGAGACTGACCCCTGGCAGGCATTGCGCACCCACATTGAAACTCTGCTGGAGCAGACGTATGACAGCACGATGTCGCAGGTCAACTGGTTCCGGATGCGCGAATTGATTGACTCGTCCTCCGGGCTGGAGAACGTCTTTCCGCCGTTAAAGGTTCAGGAGGACAAGCTGCGTCAATACGAGGAGCGCATCACGCGGCTGCTGTCCGCCATTTTAGGCTCCGCTGCGAACCCGACCACAATCGCCTTAGTCATCTATACCTATTACAGCCTCTGCCTCTTTTTGCCGATTCAAACCCACGTCGAAAAACGCATTCTAAAAGGCCAGGGCCGGTTCAACATCTCCGACACCCAGGATCGTTCCCATTTAGCCGATTTTATCTTCAACATCGTGCGCCGCACGGTCGCAGACTTGCAAAACCAACCCCCAACGGAAAAACCATGATTGACAGCTACTGCTGCCTACGCAGAATACATCCCCGCCAGCTTGGGAAAAAACTCCTGACGCTTGCACTCGGAGTCGTCAGTGCCGCCCTGGCTGTCCACGCACAGCCAGCCGCCACCGCCCAGGCGGACGAGACGCAAGCAAAACTCCAGCTGACCCTGCTGGAGGCAAAAAAACTCGCCTTGCAGCAAAGTCCGACCCTGGCGCAAGCCAAGGCCAGGATTGACGCGGCAGCAGCGCGAGCCGCCGAGGCCAAGTCGTCCTATTGGCCAACCCTAGACGTGTCCTTCGGCATCACCCGCAACCATGACCGCGCCACACGCCCATTGCGCGATTATGATGACAACACCAAGTACGATCTCGGATTGTCCGCTAGCTGGCTCCTGTTTGACGGCTTCCAGCGCCGCTTCTCGCTGCTGATCGCCGAATTCGACCACGCCGCTGCATTGTCCGCCAACACCGACGCCCAGCGCCTGCTCCTGCAAGCCGTATCATCAGCCTTCTATTCCGCTATCCTCGCCCAGGACAGCATGGGCATCGCCAAGGAGGACGCCGAGTTCAACCGCATGCTGCACGCCGACGCCCGCAGACGCCAGGAAGGCGGCATCGCTACCGCCAGCGAAGTCCTCAATTTCCAACTCCAAGTCGCCAATGCCGAAGTCGATTACATCGCCGCTGAAAAGTCCTGGCGCGCCGCGATCATCATCCTCGGAGAATTGCTGGCCATCACCCAAGACGACATCTGGGAGTACATCCAACTAACCCCGCCGGATGAGAAACTGATCCAGCAGCCGGTCAAGCTCGCCGACCTGTTGGACTACGCACGCCAGCACCGACCCGACCTGGCCATCGCACAAAACCGGATCAATGCCGCCCAAACCGGCATCAAGGCCGCCCGGAGCACTTGGAGTCCCAAGCTCCGCCTATTTGCTGACTACGGCTATGAACGAGTCGATTCACTGCATTTCAACAAAAATTACGACCGCAACGTCAGTTTTGGCCTGGCCGCCTCCTGGAACCTCTTCGAAGGCTTCAAGACCACCGCTCTGCTGAATCAGGCCGAAGCCGAGCTGGCAGCGGCCATCGAAGCCAAAAAGGAGCTCGAACTGGCTATCGAAACTACAGTCAGGCGAAATTTCCTGGCGCTTGACACCTGCCGCCACCAACTTGCCTTGCAGGAAAACATCTTAGCCACGGCCAAGCAAATCCGCGACTTAGTGTACCAGGAGTATCTCGGCGGCGCCACGACGATCACGCGCCTGAACGAAGCCCAGACCGACGTAACCATCAGCGCCGCCGCCCGTTCCCAGGCCTATATCCAAGTCTTCCATAGCCTGGAACTGCTCGGCGCCAGCACCGGCCGCATCCTCCTTTTGGAAACCGAAGAATAACAGCGCCGGCCAAATACCTTATCCCCCAAAAACAAGCAGCGCTGCCATCCCAGCGCCGTCGCCTTGAAATCACCACCACTGGCTCTCCAGACCAGGGCCATCGACGTCGCACCTCCACACCCAAAAAACACCATGAAAAACAAACTCCACGTCCTTGCCACGGTCATTGCCGTCATCGCCATCCTGGGCGGCAGCATCGCCGCCATGTTCCTGATCCAGAACAAACATAAAGAGGCCCAGAAAAAGAAGGCCGGCCCCCGCGACTTGTCAGTCACAGTGCAGACTGACCAGGTACGACGCCATCGCATCGACGAAGTGCTGACCTTCAATGGCGACATCCAGGCCATGCAGAGCGTCGACCTGCAAGCTAAAATCTCAGCGCGGCTGCTGACGCTGGCCCTGGCTGACGGCACGCCCGTCGAAGAAGGTACGCGAGTCAAAAAAGGCGAGTTGATAGCGTGCTTCGACGACCGTGAGTTCAAAGCCCAGCTGGCCAATGCCAATGCCGCCGTCGCCGCCGCTGAAGCCGGACTGGCAGCAGTCAAGGCCGACATTGCCAGCTATCAGGCCGGCATCCTCAACGCCAAAGCCACTCTCGAACAACGCCTTGCCGCCAAAATCAGCGCTGCTGCCGCCACCGTCTCCGCGCAGGCGGCTAAGGTGGACAAGGAACGCGAGCTCGCGCGCCAGCAGAGCCTCCTGGCCAACCAGGCGACCACCCAACAGAATTACGACCAGGCGGTCACGGCGCATGACCAGGCCGTCGCTGCCCTCAACCAAGCCGAAGCCAGCGAAAACGCTGCCGCCGCCCAAGTCAAATCCGCCGAGGCCGCCATCCAGCAGGCCGAAGCCGCGCTGGAACGCAGCAAAGCCAGCGTCCAGCAGGCCGAAGCCGCCATCCAACAAGCCATGGCCAACTTGCAGCAAACCAAGGTCATCCTGTCTGAAACTGAGTTATTTGCGCCCATGGACGGTATCGTCACCCGCAAATACATTGACCCCGGCGCCATGGTGACGCCATCCACAACGATAGTCACCATCATGGCTATGGAGGAAGTCAAGGTGCTGCTGTCCATCCCGGTCAACCACCTGCCGCGCATCATGCCTGGACGCACCAAGGCGCGCATGAGCACCACGTCGCTGCCAGGAGAGGTGATCGACTGCAATGTGGTCAAAGTCTATCCGGCCATTGACATCACCACGCGCACCGCACAAGTCGAACTGCGGGTGAAGAACCGCCTCAACGACTACGGCAGCTATAAACTCAAACCGGGCATGTACGCCACCATCGAAGTCCTCATCGAAAGCCGGGAGAATGTGATTGCCGTCGACGCTGCCCTGCCCATCCGCAATCTGGCCAGAAATATCGTCTACGTCGCCAATGGCAAGGACCAGGTCAGCGCTGTCGATGTCAAGCTCGGCATCCGCTTCCAAAACAAGGTCGAAGTCCTCGATGGATTGCAGGAGGGAGACGAAGTCGTCGTAGTCGGACAGCACCGCCTGACCGATGGCGCCGCCATCAAACGCCTGCCCGGAAACAACCTAGACTTCTGACCCCCGCGCAGAGCGGCCTTTTTCCCTATTTCCTGCCCAACACGATTTTCACCCAACCCCGACTCCCTATATGAAACTACCAGAATTCGGCGTTAAACGTCCTGCGGCCACAGCCATGCTGTTCCTGGCCGTCCTCGTCCTCGGCATTATCTGCTTCTTCAAACTTGGACTCGACCTCACGCCAGAGATTGAACCGACGCAGGTCACGGTGATGACGACCTGGCAAGGCGCCTCCTGCGAAGACGTCGAAACCAAGGTCACCCGAGTCCTGGAAAAAAGCCTCGGCTCAGTGTCGAACCTTGATGAAATCCGCTCCAGCACCTCAGAAGGCCGCTCGATAATCACGTGCACCTTCACCTGGGGAACCAACATCGACGAGGCCAGCAACGACATCCGAGCCCGCCTGGACCGCACCAAACAAGCCCTGCCCGAAGACGTTGACGACCCGCTCATCCTGAAATTCGACTCTGCCAGCATGCCGGTGATGGTGATTGGCGTCACTGCCAAGGAAAGCATCGAAAAGCTGTATGACATCATCGACGACGAGGTCTTCCAGCCCTTGCAGCGCATCGAGGGGGTCGGCTCAGTGGATGCCTTTGGCGGCTTGCAGCGGCAGATCAACGTCACTCTCTCTCGCCAACGCCTGGCCGGCTACGGTCTGACGCTGTCCGACATCGAAGCAGCGATCGCGTCCGAAAACAAGACGCTTCCGGCCGGCAACCTCAAGATTGGAATCATCGAATATACCATCCGCGTCGTCGGCGAATACGTCGATGCAGAGCAAATCCGGGAAATCCCGCTGTTGCAGAAGGACGGCGCCATCATCCGGCTCAAGGACGTTGCCGAAATCAGCGATTCGTTCAAGGAAATCACCCAGTACGTCGAAACCATGGGCCGGGACGGCATGATCATGATTGTGCAGAAACGAACCGGCGCCAACACCGTTGCGGTCTGTGAAGCCGTCCGCAACGAGTTGAAACGCCTCGAAACCATCGTGCCCAGGGATATCCAATTTTTCATTGTCAACGATTCTTCGACCTTCATCACGCAATCGATCGCCAACGTACGCGACTCGGTGTACTGGGGCGGTCTTCTCGTGGTCTTGGTCTGCTATCTGTTCCTGCGCAACCTCCGCACCTCGCTGGTGATCGTGGTAACCATTCCGTTTTCCCTCATCATTGCGTTATGCTACATGTATTTCATGGGCTGGACCATTAACATCATCAGCCTGTCAGCACTGGCGATTGCGATTGGCATGGTCGTAGACAACGCCATTGTCGTCTTAGAAAACATCACCACCCAGGTCAGCCGCGGCGTCAAGGTGCGCGAGGCCTCTATGTTCGCGGCCTCGGAAGTCGGCCTGTCCCTGGCGGCTTCAACGGCCACCACCATCTGCGTGTTCCTGCCGCTCGTCTTTGTCCAAGGCGCCACCGGCATCCTGTTCCGACAACTGGGAGGGCTGGTCACCGCAACCCTGCTGGCCAGCCTGGCCTGCGCTCTCATGCTCACACCGATGCTGAGTTCAAAACTGCTCAAAACCTTGCCGCGCACCAAAAAAGAAAAAGAGGAAGCCGCCCGCCGACGCAGCCCGGGCCAAAAACTGTACGCCTATTCCGAGCGGATTTTCCTAGCGGTGGAGAACTTCTATGGCCGCTTTCTTGGCGTCTGCCTGCGACACCGGTCGCTTGTCATCATTGTGGCCACGGCCGTGGTCGGCATCTCCATCATGACACTTCCCTTTGTCGGCACGGAGTTCACGCCAGACCAGGACACCGGCGAAATGACCATACGCTTTCAGCTGCCAGTGTCAACCCGGGCCGAATTAACCGCAGCCACCAGCCGCAAAATCGTAGCGCTCGCCTATGCCAAGGAGCAGGAACTGCTGCAACAGAAAGGCAAAAGCGTGGCGCCGGACGAGAACGGCGAGCCGCGAGCAAGCGCCATCCGCTTCAACAATTGGCGCGCTGGCCGGGCCTCGTCCGGCTGGGGCGGCCGCGGTTCGCACATCGGCATGCTCAGCATGAAATTCCTGCCGTTGGAGGAAAGGCCATACGGGACAGCGGAACTGGGCGACCTCATCCTGTCGGAACTCCGAACCTGGCCGGAACTGGCCCGCGTCTACCTCGACACCTCCAACCGCCTGATGTCACACATTATGGGCGGCAGCAATGAAAAGCCGATTGTGGTGAGAATCCTCGGCTATGACCTGGAAGTGACGCACGGCATCGCCAACCGAATCCGCGATCTGGCCCTCGACATCCCAGGCGTGCGCGACCCAATCGTCACCTTTGACAGCGGCAACCGCGAAATCGTCATCAACATCGACCGCGACGCCGCAGCCGTCCTCGGCGTCAACGTCAACAACATCGTCTCGTCCATCCGCACTCTATTCTACGGCAACGAAGCCAGCCAGTTCCGCGAAGGCGAAGATGAATACCAAATTTTCGTTCGGTTGGGCGAAGAGGAGCGCCGAGATGTCTCTGACTTGGTCAACAGCGAAATCACGGTCAACGGCAACCGCATCCGGCTGGACTCCTTTGCCACCATCAGCGAAGAACTCGGGCCAGTCACCATCAACCGCACCGGCCAGGAACGCGTCATCTATCTCAACATCGACGTCTATGAGCGGTCGCTGGGCGAAGTCGCAATAGACCTGAAAAAAGCGATTGCCGACAATATCATCCTGCCGCCCGGCATCTCCATCGACTATGCCGGCCAGATCAAGGAGCAAGGCAAGTCCTTCCGAGAACTGACCCTGATGCTGGTTCTCGGCATCATTCTCGTGTACATGGTGATGGCCGCCCAGTTCGAGTCGTACATGGCGCCCTTCATCGTCATGTTCTCCATCCCCTTTGCCTTTTCCGGGGCGTTCTTCGCCTTGGCGTTGACCGGCAAGACCTTGAACATCATGTCGTTCATTGGGCTGATCATGCTGGTCGGAACCGTGGTCAACAACGCCATCGTCCTCATTGACTACATCAACATCCTGCTGGCGCGCGACTATTCCGTGCTGCAAGCCATCACCATGGCCGGCCGGCAGCGTTTGCGGCCGGTAATGATGACGACCCTGACCACGATTTTCGGCATGCTGCCGATGGCCATGTCAAACTCGACCGGCTCAGAACTCTGGTCGCCCCTGAGCATCGCCATCATTGGCGGCCTGAGCATCTCCACCCTGGTGACGCTGGTGCTCATTCCCATTCTCTACAGCCTGGTCGCCAAGCCCAGTAAAAACGCCGTCACCGCCGCCTGACGCCACTACGCACGGGAGTTGCCGCCATGTCCCTGAAAATGATTATGATCGTGTACAATATTTCCATCCAGACAGAAGTCCTGGAAGTGGTGCAAGACAGCGGGGCGACCTGCTATACTTGCTGGCCGCGTTTAATCGGCAAAGGCAAGACCACAGGGCCGAAACTCGATGACAACGTCTGGCCCGGAGCAAACGCCGCCATCATCACCGTCGTCGACGAAGACACGGCTGCCACCCTGATGGACGCCATCCAGGAGCTGCGCGATGACATCGGCGCCTTTGAAGGCGTCAAAGCCTTCCAGCTCCCAGTCGAAAAAATGACCGGCGACGTGTGA
>JAAZKI010000384.1 GCA_012799905.1 Lentisphaerota bacterium
ACGGATATCGTGACTATGAGTACTTAAAACTGAAAGTTTATGAATTGCCGTCAATGGTGCTAACCAAGAGAATGCTGAGTTCCTGCTCAAAATGACCATGTTTTTTCGCAAAACCCGGAAGAGCCCCTGATCGTGCATTTCAAGTATCTTAAACAAATGCAAAAACCAGATTATCGAATTGAAACCAAACGCATAGACGACCGCCTCGAAGTGCGGGTTTTCCTCAAGGAACCTGCCGAAGATGTGATGGTGCGTTTCTATGACGCCTACTGCATGGTCATGCTGCGCTTGAACGGAGAAGACAAACTGCAACTGCTCCCCATTGATGAAAACAACCCGGTGGAATGGAGCGCGCAAATCCCCTACCCGGATGTAAAGACCAAATCGCACATGCTGCTCAAAGCCGTCATTCTAGGCAGCGAAATCAAAGTCCCGCTCTGGGGTAGGCTTGAACCCGAAAAATAACCACAAATTCCGCCCCACAATTCCACAGAGGAATCGTAACATGCCAAACGGATTACTGAAACTAACGGTGAAGAACTTTCGTTGTCTGGCGGACGTTGAACTCAATTTCCGCCCGATCAACGTCCTGTTCGGGCCCAACGGCTCGGGAAAGACGACGTTTTTGGATGCGATTTGGTTCGTCCGTGATTGCGCGATTCGCGGCGTTGATGAGGCATCGGCAGACCGTAGTCATGGGATTGGCACGCTGTGGGAAGGCGCCGAACCGAATGATCGTATCACGATTGAGATTGAGTCTGACGAGGCACGCTATACCATTGAGTTTGGCTACTCATCAGGACGCATTGATCCATTCCCCGCTGAGTCGCTGATTGATACGAAACGCAACATTACCATGATCAAACGTATGCTTGGAGGTACGAAAGCGGAATTTTGGCATGAAGGCGAGGGAATCAACCAGATGCAGCCCGTCGAGTTGAACAAGCCCGGGGGACTCGCCCTCACCCGCTACGGTCCCTTCTATGACAAGCCGACCGCAATTGCAAGCATGGACCACACCTTGCGTTCTGTTCAATGTTATCACACAAGGTCGGCATCACTCAACCTCCTTCGGAAACATGGTTCTGAATCGAGCTATCACACGCTTCTCCTGGACAGTGCACAAAACCTGTGGTCGGCTTTGCGCAACCTGCATGATAAACGCGACTTGGATGAACGCTACAATACTATTATAAGCTTCATGCGGAAAGCCTTTCCACGGTTCAAGGGGCTTGCGCTTGAGCAGACCGGGGCAAATTCGGTTTATTGCAGCTTCGTCGAAGACGGACGTGAACGCCCGATCCAGGCATCCGGGGTCTCAGATGGGCACATTCAGCTGTTGATCCATCTGACAGCCCTTTTCGGCGAAGGCAACCGCGATTCCATCCTGATCTTCGATGAGCCGGAGACGTCGCTCCATCCCTTTGCCATATCCGTCTTTGCCGAGGCCGTGAAACTGGCTGCCGAAAAATGGAACAAACAGGTGATGATTGCCACCCATTCGCCGGTCTTGATCAGTCAGTTCGAACTGGCTGACATCATCGCGACCGAACTCAATGACAATAACAGCACGCAGATGCGCCGCGCAAGTGAAATTCCCGAATTGGCCGACCTCCTGGAAGAGTATGCTGCTGGCTCGCTCTATATGTCAAAGATGCTCGCTAAGCAAAGTCGGCCTCAAGGTTCTGGCACACAGCGGAGTCAGGAGAGGGGTGAGGGAGAGAGTGAGTTTGGACTACACCGTCCACTATGTCCACACCGTCCACATCTTATTGCTCCGTAGGCGCTTAACCATGCTTAACCCCTGGCTTTAGCCTGGGGGAAGGCATACCCCAAAACTGCGCCTCGTAGAGGCGCTACAGTTAACGCTGAAAATATGCTGTCGGGATGACCATTATCAACGGTGACCGATTACCAAGACGGCTTAACAAACATAATGTTACACATTGACAATCGCACGCAACCGCAATAAGTTAATCTTTGCAATTTCTGGTTCACCTTCGCAGGAAATCGCGCCGTGGCATATTATAATGCCCTATTTGTTCGCCCATCATTCACGAACGGAGCATACCCCCATGTTGAAAACTCTTAGTGTCATCTCACTGGTATGTGTTTTGGCCTTGACCGGCTGCCGTTCGTGGCAAGATGCCACAAACGATCCGAACAGCATTGCCTACCTGGTTAGCGTTAACAAAACTAAAGTGGCCCAGATCACGGCCCGGGTGCCGACGCCGGCTGTGCCCTATGAGAAAGACTTTGCCGTGGTCGTATCGCCGGACATCACCGACGTCGCTATACGGGACGCTCTGACAAAATACGTCAGCAATGCCTTGACCTACAAGGGGATGACGCCTGCCGCCAACCCGGCAAAGGCCGGCCTGACAGTGAAGGTGAGCCTGGATGTGCAGTCACATCGGCGCACCAAATTCATCGTTACCCAGGAGGCCTATAACCGTTCCAACACGCTGTGCTGGTCTCTCATGTCAAGCTGCACCACCAGTTTGTACGAACAACCGCTGGGCTATCTGCCCGGCCTGATTTCCGCTGGCCTCCCCTTTATCGGCGTCCACAAAACTGGCCCGATCAATGTCTATAACAACCCCGATCACTTGCGGGCTGTGTTGCGCTAACCAGGAAGGAGGCCAGTGACGCTGAAGCCCGACGAAATCACACGCCGGGCTTGATGTCCTGCCTCCTCGACACGCCCTCCCCTCGGGTCACTCTGCCGCCTGTCGAGCCAGCTTTCGCACCCGTTCGCCGCCGGCGCTGAACACATTCAATTCGCCGGGCTTTCGGCTGCTGCCATGGCCGGCCAAGGTTGCGTTGTACATGGATTTGACGTCAGCTCCCAAGACATTATAGACGGCATAATTAGTTGTCGGCGGGCAGACTTCATCAATGAAGCCCGTGCTCATATGCGTTTCGCACCGCACTCGCCGGGCAAAATTGACCATGTCGAAATACGGCATGGTGCGGCTGATGGCGTCCAGTCGTTCAGCACTGGTGCCTTGGGACTTCTCCCGCGCCAGCCGATTCGGCCAGCCGGGCGTCTGCCGGGACGGGTCAGCCAAGTGATCGCACATGGCTGGCGCATTGGCAATGCACAGGATCACGTCAGGAACCAAGGCCGCCGCCACCAGCGCCTGCGCCCCGCCCAGACTTCCGCCTGAGGCAATCAGGGTCTTGCCATCCCATTCCGGACGCGTCTTGAGATAGTCCAAGCAACGGACAATCCGCAGGAAGATATCTCGCATCGGGTACTTTTCCGGGTCATCCGGATTGCGGAACTGATAGCCGCTAATCACCTTGCGCAGCGCTTTTGTTTCCTCTGGCGTCGGCTGGTTGATGGTGTCATGCAAATTCATGCCAAAGACCAGGCAAGCGCCATCCACGGCCAGGCCATAGTTGGGCCGCGTGCCAATCCAGCTCGCGCCAGAAAAGGTGATGACGGCGGCGTGGCCGCGCGGCTTGGCGCCGCATGGCAAAACCAGCACTCCGGTGGCGTTTAAAGCGCCGTCTTCCAGGCGGACATCGAGCGCTTCAGCTTTGCCTTGCCATCTCTCGGGGACAGTCAACGCCGTGGCGCTGACCTGCACTGGCCGCGACCGCAGACGCGTCAGTTGTTCCGCCCAAAAAGCGTCAAAATCTGCCGGCTCAGGCGTAGCCGGACGAATCTTGCCGACCTCTTTGCCGGCGCCAGCCGTGATCTTGGTCTTAGGGACAGCAGCGCCATTTTTCCAGAGTTCCACCGTCAACAGCACAAAGCCCGGTTTCTTCAACTCACCGGGGATTTCGACCTCTGAACCGGTGAATGGCAGTCGCCAGGACTTGTCCAAGCCGCCATCCCCTCGCAGTCGGCAGCTCAATTCATACTGCGCCGGCTCAATGCCGTCAAAGTCCTCTGCGCCGACCACGAACATAACTTCTTCGCCGGCTTGATACACGGCGGACGCGCGCCGGGAAACAGCAGTCAAGGTGGGCTCGGTCGGCCGCGCTGCTGTGATTTCCACCCGGACGTCATCAAGTTCAAGCGCGCCATGAGCCCGAATCAGCAGTCGTTTGCCCCCAGAGCACTCAATGACGCCCTCATGCGTCATCCATTCTTTGGCTTTGATTTGCTGGATGTGGTCGCCATGCCGAGCCCCGGCGCTGTCAATCACACGCAGGTAGAGCTGACCGTCGCCACGGACTTTCACCCGATAACTGAACTGTTGCGACTTGGCTGTGGAAGGCAGCTGCAACGCCTGTTCAATGAAAGTGTAGTGGCCTTCGACATGCAGATAATTCTTGCCTTCAGCAGGCGCGTCGGTTCTGATCTCGGCCTTGCCACGATTCGTGGTGCTGAAAACCCAAGCGGTCGGCGCCTTGCCCGATGGATAGGCCCAGTCCTTCTCGGGATCACCGTGCAGCACCGGATCGCCCACGTCTTCAAAGCCGCCATTTTTAATCAACTGGTGGCTGGTCAGGCCATCAAACGCCATCTGCCAATGCTGACCAAAGCCATGAAAATAACCGTCACACAGCGACGACAGCTGGGTGTCCCGGTCGGAAATGCGCTCGCTGCGTGCGACGTTGACCTTCCAGAGTGCGTCCGGGGTGATGCCATACCCCAACGCCGCCAACGGCAGCCGAATCTCAGCCGTCAACATCTCCGGGGTGATATCAAAGGCGATTTCTGACTTAGTGTCAATGTTGAAATCATTTCTGCCACTGGCGTCCTGCGCCCAGGCTTGGTAGATTTTGCCGCCCCAGTTAAAAGCGAGCATATAGTACTTGCCCTTGTGTTTCTGATTGCCCAGGAAGATTTCGATATGGCTGTCTGAGAAGACCTGGCGACCATTTTCCTTGGCCGTGGTCTTGACTTTGGCATTCTTAGGCGCTTCTGCTTCAATCAGAAAATACAAGTTGTCTTCATCATACAGCAACTTGACGGCGGTCTGCGGGTCAGCCAATTTATTGGGTTTGAGCAGCACCTTGAAGCCGACGCTCTGTGGTGCTGTCTGCCAGTCGTCGTCATTGCCCTTGCCGTCGATGACCAGGGTGCTGCGCCGCGGCCCGGCCCAGGCCCGGCGCTTGCTGCTGCGCTCCACCATCCGGCTGCCATCCGCCCAGTTTTTTTCCAGGTATTCGCGTTCCCGGATGATTCGCGACAAGGCGATTGGATCGGTTGCTGCGGCTGTTTCCGCCTGCGTCAGCAGTGCCTGCAAACGCCTGCCCACCCCCGGCTGGGCGTAGGCTTTGCCCAGCACCGCCCGGTCGCCGCCCCAGCGCACTGGCTCGCCGCCGTCAGCCAGCGCCTTTTCCAAAAGCAGGCGGTAGTCGCGCATGGCCGGCCAGCCAGCGCGATAGTACTGCTGGTTGACGTCATCCCAGACCGTTTCGTAATCAGCATCGATATTCCAGGCAAAATAGGCGCCCAGCCAATGCAGCTGCCACAGTGAATACCACATATTATAGGCGCGGTAATCATCCCATGGCGGCTTGAAGTTGCCATCCGGCGGTCGGGTGACAATGCCGGCGCCGCACATATTGAGGCTATGCCGGTACTTCATGTCACGCACCCAGCCCCGTTCAGCCGGGAAATAGCGCGACGGCCCTTGGACATCCGTGTGATACTCGAAATTAGTCGCCCGCATGCCGCTCTTGCCCCAAGCATCAAACAGGGGCCGATAGCGGGTTGCATTCCAAGCGCAGGACTCGTCGTCCATGGCGTGAAAATAGCAGCGGTACATCCCGCACAAGGTCACGCGCACCCGCGGGTCCGGAACTATGCCTATGGGATAATCGACGAAATTCATGTACGACAAGGCATTCAGAGTCAGATTCGGATACTCTGCCGGCGGCAATGCCGCTGAAATCTGGTTCACCAGCGTCCACCACCTGGTGCTATAGACGCCTTTGGCCTTTTCTTCCGGTGGGTCCAGCGCCGCGCAGGCGTCACATTCGCACCAGTGCGGATGGTCGTCATTGCACAAAGAGAAAATGATTTCGCGCTGGCCATAGCTTTCGATCCAGGCTTTGGCGGAGGCAATCATCCGCCGCACAGTTTCGGGGTTGGAGGTGCAGGGTTGACAGACGGTCCTGCCGCGCATCGACACAACCTCGCCGATTACCCGTTCGCCATCGCGCAAGCCAAATAACTCCGGCTGCTCTTTCAGCAATGCCTCGGCATCCGCTAACTTCGGGGAGCCGACCAGCAGCCTGGTCAGAATATGGCCGCCGGTAAAAATGATCGGGTCATATTTTGCCACGGGTTCGCCGCCGCCGAAGACCTGCATTCCATTGCGTACTAGCCAATCGTAGGTCGCCGGCACATGTCCGCCCCCGCCATTGAGACGATAGTGGCGGTCGGAAAAAGCCGGATTGTGCACCTTTGTCCCTTTAGCGACGCTCACCGTGTCGGCCTTTGGACAGACTTCCCCTTCTTCGCCGGGGTACAGCCACCACATACCGTTTTCACGGAGAATCTGGTAGACGCCATACAGGAAGCCGCGCCGTTTCCGGCTAGCAATGACCAATTCTCGCTCTGAGGCCGCAATCAGGAAACCATCGTCACGAACCTTTGCAGCCTCGGGCAAGGCGTTATTGGCACCATCGGTAATCTGCTCAAAGCGAACCGTGATCAGACCGTCTCCGGGCACTGTGCCGACCTCAGCCCCGGTGATTTTGTGCAAATAAGTCCGTAGTTCAGCGGCCGCGTGCTGTTCGACCACGTCATCTCCAGCCACAACAGCGCACTTGGCTTCGCCATTCCGAACCAGGTCCACCGTCGCACCCACACAACTCAGGCTCAATCCCAGCCCCATCAGCAAACTCAACAGCGACTTCATCATATCAGCCTTTCCTGGATACAAACCTTAAGTTATAATATTTGTGGCAAACGCTCCGGTTAAGGAAATTTCTCGATTTTGACGTACTTGAATTGCACGAAACCGGCATCGCCTTCGCGGATTAGGAAGTAGTAGTTGTAATCTTCTCCGCGTTTGCGGAAGTCGATGACGTATCTCTGAATGCCGGATTCGCCCGGCGGGGTATAGATGCGTGCGTTGGCATTGGTCAGGGGGACGGGATTACGGAGAACGAGAGTCCATTGCCCGGGGCCGGGCTGTTTCATCTCCATGTCAATGGTAAAGCGGAAGCGAGTCTTTGCCGGCCCGGCCCAGACATTGTCCGGCAGGACGAGTCTGGCGTTGCCTGATTTGTGGTGGTAAAAGCCATCCACCAAGGGCAAAGGCGAGCCATCGCTCAGCCCGCTCAGGAACTGTAGCTCCTGCATGGGCTGAGAAGATTCATAGACGACTTCGCCTTGTTCCACGTTAGGGATCATGGCCTCCGCTTGCAGGCTAGCGCCTTCATTGCCGAAGAAGTCTACCGGCGTAACCAAAAAGCGATATGTTTTCCCAGCCGTAAAATATCCGGCATTGAAGGCATGGGTCTGCTGTCCAGGACGTTGTTGCGGCGGGAGATAGAAATCAGCCTGGATATCCTGCCGAGTGAACACCACCCAGGCGCCATCTGCCGTCTGATGCGATATTTCGATTTTATAGACTTCTACGCTGTCCGGGTCATGGGCATAGGGGAATTGCAGAGTCACGCTGGCGCCGTCGCTGTCAGGGATGACGCTGATTTTGGCTCCGGCCGGAAATTGCGGCTTGGGGGCTTTGGCTTTGCGGGCGACGACGGAGTACGGCGCAGTGTCCTTGTCAAAGGGCCAGGGGACACTCCAGAGCTTGTCAGCCAAAAACTCCTTTTTGTCAGTCACAGAAAAGCGATGGAAGTCGATTTTATGATTGAAGACCTCCATAATCAGCACTTCATCGGACTTTTTTGAGGTCGGGGCTGTTCCGACTAATGATCCGCCCCAAGACTGCAAGCAGGCGGCGTTAACGCAGGTGAAGTTTCCTTGCCAAATACACATTTCATTGCGCAATGAATTGTGCGTATGCCCGGAAATATGAACAGCCTGCGGATAACGATCCAGGATTTGCCGACGACGTCGGTCGCCCCAGACGAGGCTGTTCCTAGTCGTATCGTACGGCGGCACATGGTCGATGACAAACACCGGCTTGCCAGGATATTTGGCGCTGGCTTCTTTGATCGAGTTCTCATAATCTTCCACATCAATGCGTTGTGGGAAGATCAGGAAAAAGCAGCCGTTGATTTCCAACTGGTCGCGCGGATTATGAGGAACCTGCAAGAGTTCTTCTACTGCCGCAAAAGCCGTATCCCAATCCGGCTGATTGATGGTATCGTGATTGGCGTAGATGTAGATTTCTTTCGGTTTGTCCTGCGGGAAAGTCTCGTTGAAGATATCGCGGTAATGCTTATAGCCCTCAGGATAATGCAAATCAGCAATATCACCGACATTGATCACCAAGTCGGTCTTCTGCTCTTTGAACAACTCTAAGGCGGCTTGAACCAGATGGCAACTCTCCCGCGTAGTCTTGATATGGGTGTCCGTCATAATTCCGACTCGCAAAATCGGCTCCTCGGCTAAAAGCATGCAAGACAAAACAGTGCCAAGAGACAAAACCCGGGATATCTTCACGATGGACTCCTTGGTGACGAGAGGGGAACGGTGGCAAGGATGGGAGAAATGAGCACGTCAGTGCATCAAGGAACGCAAGCTAATGTAATCAGTAAATGAAAGTTAAGTTATCAATCAGTCGTGGTTTAGGTTGCCGTCGTTAGAAATCGAAATTCCGTCAACAGCCCACTTATAGAATGTAACTATTTTTTTCCAGACAAAAATAATAATCTGTGGAGAGGCAACAATTAAAGCAATCATCAAAAAAGATTTTACGCTGATTATATTGGAATCATCTATATTTGCAGTGTAGATGAAAAATCCGACAACCCAGCAGAAAATAGAGAGGAATACTCTGAACCATGATGTTCTGCAAGCGACCGCTATTCTTTGAATTATTCCAATAAGGGGCAATACTAAAAATAAGAAAATGATAAATACAAGCAGTGGCGGCATAAAGGCTTCCTTCCGAGTGCTGCGTGAGTTGTAAGCATCCATTTAGGTCATAGAGCCGACGTCCAATCTTACCTTACAATAACTCAAATGCAGAAAAAAGCCATCTGCTGCGCTGACCGCACTACAGATGGCTTTTCCCGATCTACTTTTTGATAATTAGCCCTGGCTCATCTGTGGCTTTCACAAGTACAGCAAGCTGTCGAACCCTGTCCACTCCTGTCCGCCTTCTAAATCAAATCGCCGGCCAGGGCTTTTTTGCGGCCTGGTCGGCGATTTGGCAGAAATCTGCGTTCATCCTTTATCCTGCGAATGAACGCCTTGGTGAGATATATGCTGCGAAGATTCGCAAGAAGCTTATTCGTCCTCTTCCTCTTGCAGTCTTGCGGCCTCTTCCTGGATTTTGGCGGCCAGCTGGCTCGGCACCGGCTCATAGCGTTCGAACTTCATTTCGAAGCTGCCGCGTCCCTGGGTCATGGAACGCAGCTGGGTCGGATAGCTGTAGACTTCGGCCAAAGGCAGTTCGGCATTGACCACCTGCATGGCATCTTCACGATCCATGCCTAGGATACGGCCGCGCCGTGAATTCAAGTCACCGCTGATCGCTCCCATGTATTCATCTGGGAAGACAATCCGCAGGCTCATGATCGGCTCCAAAAGCATTGGCTTAGCCTTGGTCACGGCTTCCCGGAATGCACCACGCGTCGCAATCTTGAACGCCATTTCCGACGAGTCAACGTCGTGGTATTTGCCGTCATAGACAGTCGCCTTGAAGTTGATGACCTTCGAGCGTGACAACGGGCCGGCCAGGCGCGTTTCAATAACGCCCTTCTCAATCGCCGGAATAAAGTTCTTGGGAATGTTGCCGCCGACGACTTCGTTGCCAAACTGGAATTCTTCGCTTTCATCCTCAGATGTGAAAGGCTCGACGCGCAGATGCACTTCGGCAAATTGCCCATGGCCGCCGGATTGCTTCTTGTGCCGGAATTGAGCCGTGCCGACGCCGGTGACGGTTTCGCGATACGGAATACGCGGCGTCTCCAGGTCCACTGCGACCTTGAATTCATTCTTCAGCCGGTTGACCATCAGGTTCATCTGCTGGTCGCCCATGCAGCTCACCACCGTCTGCCGAATCTCGGCGTTACGGTCAATCTGAATGGTCGGGTCTTCGGCTGCCAGACGCTGCAATCCCGCCCCTAGTTTATCTTCCTCGCCCTTGGCAGTCGGCGAAATCGCGAACGACGTCGTCGGCTGCGGATATTTCACCGGGCTGAATTTACAGTCAACCGCCTTGCTGCCCAGAAGGTCGTTAAGGCCTGTGTTCCTCAATTTCACCACTGCGACGATTTCGCCGGGGCCGGCCTCTTCCACCGTAGTCTGATCCTTGCCCTGCATCAACAGCAGGTTCCCGACCCGCTCCTTGCCGGATTTGGTGATATTTAAAACTTCACTGTCCGATTTGAACACACCGCTCAGAATCCGCACGTAGTTCATCTGGCCGATGAAGGAGTCGTTGACGGATTTAAAGACATAGCCGAGGCTGTCGGACGACGTGCGGTCGACTTCGCCCTCATCCAAATGCAGCGGAATCGGGTCAAGCGGGGACGGCCCGCCATCTATCACCATGTCCAACAATTCGGTCACGCCAATGTCTTTGGTCGCGCTGCCAGCAAAAATCAGCACCAACGAGCCGCTCAGAATGGCCTTGCGCATGCCTTCGGACATTTCCTCAGGCGTCAACTCGCCGGCCTCAAAATACTTCTCCATCAAGGCTTCGTCGCTTTCTGCGACAGCGTCAATGAGCGCATGCTTGTAGTCTTCGGCGCTTTCCGGGGCGTCATCAGCCAGAACTGACGTCACTGCGCTAAAAGCTGCTTTCTCGCCCACCGGCAAGGTGCACGGGATGCAGGTCGTGGCGCCGTAATTGTGCCGGATCGTCTCCAGAAGCGTGGCATAATCCGCATGTTCGCGATCGCAGCCGTTGATGAAAATCATCCTTGGCATATTGCGTTCCATCGCTTGCTTCCACGCGCGAATCGTGCCCGGGCCGACACCCAGCATAGCGTCCACAACCAAAATCATCAGGTCAGCGATATTGATCGCGTTCATGGCTTCGCCGCAAAAGTCTGAATTGCCGGGCGTGTCCATGATAAACAAGTGACCATCTTTCCAGGGCGCATTCAGAACGCCCGTGTAAATGCTCGCCTTGCGCTCCTGCTCCTCGGGGCGGTAGTCCGATACGCTTGTGCCATTGTCAACACTGCCGTGCCGCCCGACTACGCCAGCCTTAAACAATATCAAATCCGCCAGCGTCGTTTTGCCAGAACCGGCATGACCAGCCAACACGACATTCCTAATCTTCTCCGGAGCGCAATTTTTCACAGGTTTTTCTCCATTCGTTACTACCCTTGCTTACAGGCAATGCCTATATTCTAAAAAAATAAAAAAGCGAATCAACAATATAATGCAAAACCAGCAGTTTGAAAACCCCGAGACTGGAAAAAATCAGCGGCTGCTGGACATCACTGCAAGGTCACCGTCTTGCTGACGGTTTCGCCGCTGGCCAGATTGTCCACCGTCACCGTCCAGACACCTGGTGTGTCATTGACTGCCGGCTGCAAAGTCAGGTCAAGGGCGCCATTGACAGCGGCATGATAGCCGCTATACTCTGCTTCCTGGCCATTCGGGTCCACAATGCGGACAGCCAGCGGCACCACGGCCTCCGGGCTTTTCCCGCGCCCGTCCGTAACCCGGACTTGCAGTTCGCAGACAGCCCCCTGACCCGAACCAGCAGCGGGACGCGACGCCTGCTTCGGCAGCGCCAAACTTGTCTTCTGCAACGAGGTCTTGGTAATCAGGAAAAGGCGACCTTCGCCCGGTCCGAGGGCGACTGGAAATGACATCACGCCATCAGTAACCGTGGTCTTGACCTCCTGGTGTGCGCACAAATCATAGACTCGCCCAGCCCGAGCCACGCTGATCGTGCCGGCATTGGGCAGGCCGTCTTCCATGACCAGGCCATGCTGGCCGACATAGTTGCCAAAAGTACGCTTGTCGTTGATGATGAAAAGGTACTCGGAATCGCCAAATTGACGCATGCGCGGCACCAGGTCGGCGTTGTCAGTCCAGAAGTAACGCTGGTAGAACGGCAGCAATTCCTCCAGCAGAGCAGCCGCCATCTGCTGCAAAGCCGCCTTGTCAACATCCGGCTTTGACGTCCGCGCTCTGACTGGAACCAAGATATCGGCCATGATCCCTGGACACAGCCGTTCGTCTGCCACGACAATGCCGCCGCGCCGTTGGAAGGCGTGGATTTCCTTGACCACGCTTTCGGTGAGCACATCGCAGTTGGGCATCACCAGCACCTTATACTGCCCGAGGCCGTTTTTGCGGATGGTTTCTTCGTAAATCACTTGCGGTTGCAAGCCGGCCCATTGCAGCATCAGGTGTATGTCGGCTTCCCAGCTGCCGCTCCAGCCGTTGCTGCCGCGGCCGGCGAAAACCTGCGAGGAAAAACTCTCCAGTATTGCGATATCGGCCTTCCTGTCCGGGATTTGCAGCAGCATCGGCCCCAGCGGCTTAATGACTTCAGCGATCAACTTCTTCAAGCGCGGCGCAGTGTCGGGATTAGTGAAGCGATAGCCGCCATGCCGGGCCTTCACCAGCGACCCCCAGCCGTGGTACATGATGCCTCGCACCGGCCGCGCAATCATGCTCCACAATGTTTCGCTCAAATGATCTGGGCTGATGGTGATGAACTTGGCGTCGGGAATCTCCTTTTCCCAGGCCACTCGGTCCTTTTCATCGGCTGGGAGCTGCGGCGCCGTACGACTGCGATACCAGATAATCTGCGTCATCTTCATCACCTTCTGGCCGGGAACGCCCTCGGCCATGGCGAACAGCTCATCCGCCGCCTGGCCGATTTTAATCGGATCTGGGTAGGAGTATGTCCACTGGGAAATGACATCGACTTCGCCGCCGCTGCCCCAGACGCTCGGCGCCCGCACCGCAGGATCGAAAAAGGTCCACAGGTCATGCCGACCGGTTGATTTCAAGCCATGATGGATTCTCGAATGCAGCGGATTCCAGCCATCGCCGACTTTCCAAAACCAGGTATAGAAGCGCAAAAGGTCATAGTCATCAGGGATGATGCGGGAGACGGGAAAATCGGGAATGGCTTTATAGGAGACGCCGCTCTTGCTCTGAGCCAAAAGCGGGATGTCCTTGCCGTTCAGGTACTCTCGGGCGCTGGCGACTTCATAGTCGTGGAAGGACAAGGAAGTTCTGTCACGGACTTCAGAATGGATCAGGGTCGCGTCGAAATTGGGGAAATGCCCATAAGTCTGGGCAATGCCGGCGCCGAGGTTGTAGCCGAACTGCTGGATGCGCGGGTGGGCGACTGCGGCATTTTCAGGGTTATTCGGAATCCCGGAGCGGTCAACGCGCTTGAATGCCGTCTCTGTCTGGGTTCTATTCACCCAAGTCCCCGGCCGAGTAGTAAGACAGACGCGAAGGCCAGCCAGCATGTGTCGGTTCAGCGTTTCGACGGTGCTGACGGTTTCGCTGCGGCCGCGTTCATTGACCGGCGCGCCGGTTTCCCAGGTCTGCGCCGGATTGCCGAAGTAGCGCAAGTCATGCGTGAAGCCGATGTCAAGCAACCGCTCAATGTCGCCGGTTCCCCACATCACCACAGGCATAAACGGCAATGGGCGTGGGACGACATGATACTGACAGGCTAGTCCCCGGGTGACCTGAACGCCCTTGTGTTCAGCCCGAATCGAAGCCTTGACGTCGTAGCTGCCAGGCTTCAAGGTGACATCAATCGGCATGGTCAAAACATGGCTTTCCCGTGGCGGCAAGGACGCCAAGGTCACCGAAGTCTCACGACCGAGAATGGTCACAGCGCCGACAATCCCGGTCACGGGGTAATCGGTGTCATTGCTGATCTTGAGCTTGAGACCGGCGTTGTTTTCGAAACGGTGGAACACCGTCCGGTCCGGCACGGTCACTAGCTCCAGCTGGCCATCATAACATTCCCGCAGCCCATTAATGAGCCTGACCTGGTCGATCACCCCCGGGAAACTGGCGTAAATGCTGCCGACCCGGTCGCCAATGACAAGAGGATGCTTGCCGCGAAACACCGGGCCGCGGCCCGCAAAGGCGTCCCGACAAATCAAAGTGCCATCCAAAAAAATCCGGACGACGCCCGCGCCGTCATAGGAAAAGGCCGCGTGATACCACTGCCCAGGCACGATCTCTATCGGCTGAGAACGCGCCCAGACCGAGTCCTTCTCAAAGCCGAGCGAAACCGTGAATACATACCGGCCTTCGCCTGACTTTGCCAAGTAGAACATGTAATCGCCGTTGGCATCGACTCTGTCTCGCGCGTAATTAAAATATTTTTTATCAACCAGGTAGACAAGGTTGAAATTATACAGTTCTGGGGAAGCTTTCATCCAGAGGTCAACGGAAAAGGCGCCTGCCGGGGAGAATTCCGGCCGATTGCCAGCGGTCGCTCCCTGCGGCTTGTCATTGTCAGGCCCGCCGCCAGTGGAGCGCAAGCCGCCGCCGAAACGGCCGTCAGCAACAAATTCCGCTTTCCCGCGCAGCTGCAAATCGTGCTTTTTCCCGCTGCTGTCTTTCTTTTCCTGACCGGCATTGAATTGCCAGCAGGCGATGACGTCATCACCACGCAGGTCATTCCCGGTGTATTCTTTCGGGGCTGAGGCTGCCTCCTGGCCGCACGCTGCGGTCACCCCAACTATCACTGCCATCAACGCCAGGTGTGTCATCGTCGTCTGCATAAATACGATTCCTTAAAGTTAGGTTTTTGTGGACGTAGTGGACGCCGTGGACATGGTGGACAGCGTTGTCCAAACTCATTCTCGCCCCTCGCCCCTAACGAATGATGAATTATGAATTATGAATTATGAATGCGCCTCAGCATTCAACATTCAGCATTCTCGCCCCTCGCCCCTAAAAAAAGCCCCTCGCCCCTAACGAATGATGGATTATGAATTATGAATTATGAATGACAAATGCGCCTTAGCATTCAGCATTCAATATTCCGCATTCAGCATTCAATATTCAGCATTCAATATTCAGCATTCAATATTCAGCATTCAATATTCAGCATTCAGCATTCAATATTCCGCATTCAGCATTCTCGCCCCTAAAAAAAGCCCCTATATCTTAAGACCGGCTTTCTCCTTGTCGCTCATGACCATTTGCAGCCGGAACCCGAGGTCGGCATTGTCAGTGGCGTAGACGAGTCTGGACGCCAATTCGACGGCCGCGATGGCGATGCGGTATTCTTCTGGCAGGCGCTGGCATCGGCCGGGATAGTTCTTGCGAAAGACATCGGGCAAATGCGACAGCAGCAGTTCCTCGGTGACATACTCTGGATGCGCTTGCAGATACGCCGTGATGGCGACGTTGTTCGAGTTGATTTCCCGGCTCAACTTCTCCGTCAGCTCGGTCATCGGCGTCTTGGTTTCCTGGAAACGGCTGTAGAGCCAATCCGCTTCCTGGACAGCGCGCTTCTTCAGAATCTCCTTCACCTGCTTTACCAGCACTGGCTTCACAGCTCTGAATTCATCCTCGCTCAGCAACAAGCCGCTGATGATTTCATACGACGAGGTGATGACGCCGCACTTGTTGGCCGAGGCGTCCTTGACAATCCACACCCCTTGCTGCTGAATCAATTTGCGGGCGCCAGGCGTGATGTATGAATTCGCCCCCTCGACAATCGCCCGAAAAGACGCCTTGCCCTCGGGGAAGTAATCCAGCCAGTTGCCCTCGTTGATCGTGGACGGCCGGCCGCCAGCGGGAATCAAGACGTCGGCATAGTTGGTCAAGTTATGCTGGAAAATCAACATAAACTCGTTTTGTGAGATCAAGTTATCCTCCAGCTTGCCTTGACGCCGCACCACTTGTCGATGGAACACATCGTCGCCCTTCCGGACTGGCTTGGAAAACACCATCATCGCCCCTTCTCCGCGCAGCTTTTCGGGGTCGAAACTGTCGAGATTGGCCTTGAATAGCAGCTGCCTCAGCTCGTCGTGGTCCAGCCCCTCCGGGTCATACGCCACTGCCGGCCCGTCAGTCACGGCGGTCAAGCGCAGGCCAGGATAGACGGGCTTGCCCTCCGCGTCCAGCGCCAGCAACAGCTTCATTTCATTGCCAGCCACGTCACCGCCGGGGCCGCCTGCGATCTTGATCGAAAAGTCATCTTTTTCCGGATTGATGCCCAGCTCCGACAGTGTCTTCAGCAGGTACTGGTGTACGCCATAGCTGGTGACGCCGTATTCCTTGTGATTGATGCCGGCGCCTGGTTTGCCGGAAATAAAGCCGGAACCAAGAGTATAGCCGACTTTCTTTGCATACTCGGCTATCCATGCGATCATCGGATCGAACATGTTCTCGTCAGGCCCAAGCTCAATGATCTCGCGCGTCCCGAGGCGGTCGACAATCGCCTTGTCCCTCAGCTGCCGGTTGTCGTCGTAATTGATTAAGGACAGGAAAGCAGCGGTAAAGGCCCGTTGCGCTTCCCACATGGTTGGCTTCATCATGCTGGCATCGGCCAAAGGCTCCAGCAAGGTCAGCATCTTGGCGCCCCCCTCATAGATGTCCTTGTTCTTCAAATGCTGCGTATGTGCAAGGACAAAGACTTCCCGGTAAGCCTCGCCCCGGGCAAAGTCATAATTGTCGTTCATTTCAAGCTTGTTAGCGCCGTGCGGCGGAATCACGGTGCGCCAGCCGCCGCGCGAAATCTCCGCAAACCGCACCTGATACCCGAATGCCTTGCGCCGGAAGAAGAAAAAGACGCCCCAGGGCTGATCAGCCGGAAACGCCTTGTCGTATTCCGCTGAAACCTCCCGGTAATGCTGGCCAAAGTCAGGCCGCAAGCGAAACGCCAAGGCAGACTTGTCCTGACTGAAGAAATTCGTCTTCAGGATGCTTTCCATGAAATTGAGCGCTGACCGGTAAACCGTCTTGATCCACAAATCCTTGTCCTGGTTGCCAGAGCTGATCTTGGACACCTCGCGCAGGAAGTTCTCCCGGAACGTTGTTTCCGACGCCTCGGTCGTAGGCTCCGCCCCGGGCGCAAAGCGCCGCTCAAATTCCTTGTACAGCTGGCTGGCCAGCTCCGGATAAAGGGCTAGAAACCGGGTCAGGTCAGCCTGGTTGTAGGCGTTCCGATCGACAAATGCCAGCTGGCCATGCACAAATTCGCACATCGCCCGCACCCAATTGGCGCCGGCCAGGCTGAAATGATGATGCTCCACCAGCGTATTATGCAGGATGTCTCCGAACTCCACCCAGCCAATCAGGCGAATATCGTCCAGCAGCTTCGTCACCTGCACCTCGCTGATCTGCTCGCCCGGCTTGGAACCCAGGCAAATCGTCGCCGTCAAGACGGGAAGATGGGCAAAATCAGCAATGTCCTTGCTGACCGTAACCTCTCGGAAATAGCAATGCCGCACCTCCATCCCCGAGGTATAGATGATTGCCATAATCTCCCGCGCAATCTCGTCCGTCCCCAGGGGAATCGACACTGCGACCGTCATCCGCACGCTGTTGCCATCCCAGGATTCTATATGAGCCTGGACGTTGTCATTGTCTTGCGCCTGCAACACCCAGTGAATGGTTTGCGCCAGGTGAGCAGCGTCCAAATCCGTCACCTCGCCAAAATTCAGCCGCTCATACACTTCGGCAATCGCCTCCTCCTGCCCGTCGCCATACTGGTGGCTGTATTCAGCCTGAAGGTTGGACAGGCAGACCGGCGAGTGATCATGCCGCGCCGGGCCGCAGACATAATGCTCAATGACCAACGTGAACGGCTCATCGTCAATCACAACCGATTGCGCAGACTTGTACAGGTTCGCGCTCTGCAAGTGCTGACCTGCCATCATCGCGCTCGTCACCCGCGGGTTGCATTCGTCAGTCAGCAAGTAAACGAAAAAAACCTCGCCGCTGAAATCAATTCGACGAATCCCGGCGCTAGTGTCCAAATTGCACAGGAAGGGCAGGATTTTGCCAACACTGTCAGCAAACGTCGTTAAAAAATTCTCCGGCATGACGTCATGGAGCATCTGATATGCTTCCTCAAGACGCTTCACCTGCTCGCTGATGATAGCATTCTTATTCAACATGAAACAACTCCTTATACTCAAGCTGAAGCCAGAGAACTGGCTTTATCACGACCAGCGCCACTGTATATACATCAGCACCAACTTATAAATATACACCGATGCTGACTGATGTCCTTGTGACTATACCCATATTTTTAGAAAATCAGTGAAATTCTTCACCTTCGCACTCGCGCAGGCTCTACGCTTCCTGTTTTCGACGGCATCTCGACTGGGTGGCGCGCCGTTTGGCATCGGCGCCCTGGCTCTACAGTCTTCCTCCGACCTCGGTGTTTTCGCCCCACTGTCCACTAAAGTCCACTTCCGTCCACAGTCCATCGTCTACTGATGTCCATTTCCGTCCACAGTCCATCGTCTACTGATGTCCATTAAAGTCCACTTCTGTCCATTGTCCACTGTCCACTAAAGCGCCTTTATCCTGGGTGCTTAGTTCCGTAGCCCGCCGGAACTCCGAGTATCAATCGGTGGCCGATTACCTTTTTTGCTGATTTTCACGGTAGCGTTATTTGCATCTTACCGTTAACGGGCTAATTTAATGTTGTTTTCCAAAAGAGACGGGGCCATAGCTCAGTTGGTAGAGCGATACGTTCGCAACGTATAGGCCAGGGGTTCGAATCCCCTTGGCTCCACCAGATTTAACACAAAAGGCTGAAGTGCTCGCACTTCAGCCTTTTGTGTTAAATCTGCCTCGGCGTAGCCAAGCCCGCTTGCGGGCGCAGACGAAGCCGGGCAGCGCCTAAACGAAGTCTCCCTCCCCTCAACAACATCCCTCGGCCGAATCTTGGGCAGGCATCCGTAATTGCGACAATGCCAGCGGAATATAATGACAGGGCTCTCCGAGCCGTCCCCGATTGCCCAATGCCGCTGCCCATATCGCGTCAGCGGCATCGGAATACAAAACCCAACGGTTGAGAGTTATTCCCAATCTGGCCGGAATTTCACCGTTTGCATCACAACAACAAATGGTGCAGCCCAGTCCCATTATGTCGATTTTTGCATAATCCGACTTTTTCCCCATATCGCCTTCGGCCGGCATTTTTCTTTCTTCGCCTTCGGAAATATAATAGTCGAAATTTGTAGAGATCATATCCTAATAGCGTTCCATGCTCCGCCAGTGGTCACGGGCAAAGTGGGGGCTTGACCACGCAGGAGCCGCTGGCTGGGAAGCTGGGTTCCTTGCGTTCGATTCTTGTGTAGTTGGCGCCTCCTGTGTATTTCGTGGCGATATGGTTGAAACCCAAGATATTTTGATTATGGTAGATAGCGCTGGTCGTCGCCATGAAAGCCTCCATAGTCAAGGGTTGTCGTTAAAACATAGCATAGGTCGGATGACGGCTAGCTTAAATTCTTCCTCGCAGGTAAAGTCATCATTGGCTTTTGCAAGGTCAATATATAGTTAAGAGAAATTTTCTTTTTTGCTTTGCTTTCAGGTGTATACCTTTTAGTTGGAGGAAGAATTATGGATATATTAGTTACGTTTGATGAAAATTATATCCCACCGTTCAAAACCATGCTAAAATCGCTTATGATTAATAACCCTGAGCAAAACACAACTTTTTGGTTAATTCATGACGGCATTGAGGAAAAGAAGTTACAAGATTTAATTCATTTTTGTTTGTCATATGGGGCAAAATTTGAGCATATTTGTATTTCTAAAAATTATTTTGAAAATGCTAAAATAACAAAACGCTATCCGAAATCCATGTACTATAGGCTATTAGCGCCTTTGATTTTACCGGAAACCTTAGATAAAATTTTATATTTAGACCCTGACATTCTAGTTATAAACAAATTGGATAGCCTTTGGAAAACGGAATTCCCTGAAGGGAAGTTTTATGCTGCGGCATCTCATGCAATTGTCGGGTATCTAACCGACGATATCAATAAAATCCGTCTCGATATAGACCACTCGTATTTTAATACCGGAGTGATTCTTATGAATCTTACAAAAGCGAGAAAAATAGTCGATGCTGATGAAATAATTAAAACTGTAAACGAGAGCAGAGATATAGAGTTGATTCTACCTGATCAGGATATATTTAATGCCATGTATGGCAAATACACACTTAAAATCCCTGAGGTGCTCTATAATTATGACACAAGATTTTATCGCGCGTACCTTATTGAACAGCGCTAACAAGCATAACTTGGATTGGATAATATCAAATACCTGCATACTTCATTTTTGCGGAAAGAAAAAGCCGTGGCGCTCTCAAGGATATGATGTCTTTACAAGCCTTTATAAATATTTTATGTATAAATGAACATGTCATTTACAGTGTAAGCGTCCATTCAGGTCATATAGCCGACGTCCAATCTTGCATTGCAGTAACTCAAATGAGAAAAACAAGCCACCCGCTGCGCTGACTGCGCCACGGATGGCTTTTCCCCGACATGCTCTTTGATAATCAGTCCTTCAATGATTGGATTGGATTCAACCATCCTCTTACCAGACTAGCTGCCAACAAGAGACGAGATTAAAATTGCAACAATGCCAGCGGAATATAGTAACAAGGCTCTCCGAGCTTCTCCTGATTGACCAATGCCGCTGCCCGTATCGCATCAGCGGCATTAGGATATAGTCCCCGACGGTTGAGAGTTATTCCCAGCCTGGCCGGAATTTCACCGTTGGCATCACAACAACAAATGGTGCAGCCCAGTCCCATAATGTCGATTTTTACATAATCCGGTTTTTTTCTTTCTTCGCCTTCGGCCGGCAATTTTCTTTCTTCGCCCTCGGAAATATAATAGTCGAATTCGTAGAGATCATATCCTAATAGCGTTCCATGCTCCGGCAGCGGCGATACTTGTCGAAGATCAGGATTTGCCAGAATATCCGGCTCTAACACACCAATTCCTACCAACGCAATCTCGTCCCGTTCCTGGAAAAAGGTGTCTTTGACTTTTCGGGCGGTCTCATAACTTATATAATTTGACCGAGCATAGCTTATTTGTGCGACATGTTTTCGGTTAAATTGAAAAAGCTCATTGGCCGCATCCAATGATAGCTTCCACTTTTCCGCAAATGTTTCAGGCTCAAAATTTGATGACACCAACGGAATATTGTCGACATCAGGTATCACTGCCTCACAAAGGCATCCAGCAACGGATAAGTATTCCGGAGGGCAGCAGGATGGCAGGTCTTTGGCATGGTTTGTGCGGATTATGTAATACCCAAAGGGGATTATGTTTTCATTCATGCGCTTGTCCCTATCTCCAATACTTCAAAATAACCAAGGCTTCTGCCGCAAAATTGGCAGGTGAAACTCCATATTCGACAGCCTATTAGGATTATCCGGACTTGCACCAGCAGATCATTGGCTGCTTATAATATCTCCTCTTCTGCTAACTTTGCAATTCATTTGCCCACCCTTAACAATCTCGCCTGGAAGCAATCTGCATTGGCATTGCGTTGTTCATGGTTAAGCTTTGACGTAATTTCAAGCCCACTAGAGACTCATATTTTAATTTTATGCTTTTAGGTCAAGATTCGATAATCCGGCCAAGGCGTCTGCTTGCAATCTGAGCAGGAACTGACATAGTACTCTTCAGCAAATCTATCCAAGCGTTTCTTGGCCTCCATTGTTTTTTATCCATATTCTAAAGGAGCACCAAATGCACAGGGAAGTCCTAGATGAATTAAATCACGAATGCACCAGTTGGATGGTGTTTCATGACCTGACTGTCAACCACACCAACATCCTGCACAAAAACCGCGATTCCAATGTGCGAGGCATCGGTGTTTTGACTAATCGAACCCCTGGCAGTCGGAAATGGGTCGGGTTGGGAAACATCTCCGAGCATATGGCCACCATGGGCATGAATGAAAAAGGCTTGGCGGTCGTAGTCAACAGCGGCGAACCATGCATTGACAACAATCCCAAAAACGAATGGACAACTCCAAGAATCTTGATGCACATCCTAGATAACTATGACCGGGCGGCGGACGCCTTGTCCTGCCTAAAAGATATGCTGAAGAATGACAAGTACAGCCACGGCAACAGCGGCTCCATTGTCCTGTTTATGGACCTCCACGAGGGGTATATCGCTGAATGCTCCGCGCACTTCTGCTCCCCGGCCAGGTTCGACCACGGATACTGCTACCGAGCCAATATCTGGCACAATCCTGACATGTCACGCTACTCTGTCAACACCCCGAAGGGTCATTTAAACAGCTGCATCCGAGAAATGCAGGTGTATTCCATGCTTAATCACGCCCTGACGGTTCGCCGCGAAACCATAACCTGCTCGGACCTTTGGGAGCTTTCCCGCAACACCAGCATGCCGGATTCGGAAAACAAAGCCGGCGTCTGCAACACGAAAACCAATTCCACCAGTACGCTTGAAATCGACCGGGAATATCCTGACACGCTGTCGACTATGTTTGCCACACTCGGGCCGCCGCGTCACACCATGTATCTTCCCATCCCCATTTGTGTCACGGACGACAGGCCCGACGCCATGAGCAAGCAGCCGGTTTGGTCAGACGCAGCCTTCGAGCGTCTTGAAAAGCAGGGGCTTGATTCCCCAATCGATTCTTGGGTGAGTTTAGAACGAGCCATGCTGCTGGCCTATCGTCAGGCTCAAGCGGAGGCGCGCGCCAAAATGCGCCAAGGTCGACGCGATGACGCAGTGGCAATTCTCAATGCCGCTGCCCAAACCGCCTGGGCAGCAATGCCGTAAATGCAGGAGGCCAGGCGTCTAGGACAGATTGATGCGCAAACAGATAAAGAAAGAGAACTGCTATGAGCATCAATGCCAATGATGAGCGTTGGGACTTACTAGGAGACGACACACTATGGCTGAGACTAAAAATCCGATAAAACGACTGACCATAAAAGGGTTCAAATCCCTACGTGACGTGAACGAGTTCAGGCTTGAACGACTCAACGTCCTCATTGGCGCCAACGGCTCCGGGAAAAGCAACTTCGTTTCCTATTTTCGCATGCTTAGAGAGTTGGTGGAGGAACGCCTCCAAGTGTGGATAGCCAAACAAGGAGGTGCGGAACGCATTTTGAGTTTCGGGTCAAAGGTGACGCCCGCCTTGGAGTCCTACATTGAGTTTGGTTTGAACGGCTACAAGTTTTCCCTCGAACCTACGGCAAACGATGCCTTCACTTTTGGAGACGAACGCCTGTTTTCCGCGGGAGTCTACTACGGCCCGAAATGGACGTCGTTCGGGGCCGGTCACTTGGAGTCAAACCTCAAAGCCAAAAAGAAAGAGTTGGGAGAAGGCAGCGAAGCGGACTACTGCTACTCATCCATATCCAGCTGGCGAGTCTATCATTTCCATGACACGAGCGACACGGCCGGCGTTAAGAAGCCCGGGGCGTTGCATGACAACGAGTACCTGCGCACGGATGCCTCGAACCTGGCTGCCTTCCTATATTTGCTTCGTGAACAACACAGCGAAGTGTACCAGCAAATCCGAAAGACGGTTCGCCTCGCAGTGCCCTTTTTTGACGACTTCGTGCTGAAACCGCGGGAACTCCAGACCGGGGAACAGCAAATCGGCCTGCTCTGGCGGCAAAAGGGAAGCGATTATGCGTTCTGGCCCAGCCAACTCTCTGACGGTTCAATTCGCTTTATTTGCCTGGTGACAGCGTTGCTTCAGCCGGAGCCCCCATCTACTATTATCATTGATGAACCGGAACTGGGCCTGCATCCCTACGCAATTACGCTCCTTGGCTCTCTCCTACGATCAGCGTCGCAACGCATGCAAGTCATTGTTTCTACGCAGTCCGTGCCCTTGGTGAATGAATTTTCTGTCGATGACCTTGTTGTCGTCGAACGAGAGCAGGAAGCGACCGTCTTTAAGCGTTATGACGAAAATGAGTTTGCAGATTGGCTGAAAGACTACACGATTGGCGAGCTCTGGGAGAAGAACATTCTCGGGGGGAGGCCAAACTAATGAAACGTATCTACATCATTTGCGAAGGACAGACCGAAGAAACATTTTTCAAGGAGCTGCTACAACAAGAGATGATGCTCAAGGGCATAGAGCTCATCCCAACACTTGTAGGCAAACCTGGGCATAAGGGAGGCAACATCCAAATTGAGCGAATTGTCACAGATGCACGGAATCTGCTTCTGGGCGACAGAGCGGCATACTGCACGACGTTCGTCGATTTCTATCGTATTGACTCGGAATTCCCCGGGAAGAGCGAAGCGACTACGAAGCGAACGATTGATGAAAAGGCTGCGTGTATTCAAGAGGAAATGAAAAAGCATATACGGAAAGTGGTCGGCGAGGACGCTATCCGGCGCTTCATCCCTTATGTCCAGATGTACGAATTCGAAGGGCTTCTCTTCAGTGAACCAAAAAGCCTAGCCACAGGTATCTACCGCCAGGATCTAGCAGAGGCACTCGAAAGGATTCGAGCAGACTTCAGCACACCGGAAGACATCAACGACAGTCCTATCACCGCCCCGAGCGAACGACTCATCGGTTTGATGCCTGAATATGAGAAAGTTATCTATGGTTCACTTGCCGCCTTAGAGATCGGTCTGGAGAAAATCCGCACTGAATGTAAGCTGTTTGCGGAATGGCTTGCTACTATTGAGTCCTTAGGTTCCAGAGGCGCAGTATAAAGTTTTTTGAAGCTCTCAAGCAGGCACTTTCTATCACAAGATTTCGTACATTAACCAATTCTTTGGGACTGGAGGCCTGGCGTCAGGGACAGATACTTTTCCAAAAAACATAGTTGGATTTTGGCAAGGAGGTAGAAAGACCAGCATTCCTTTCCACCCCCCTTCGCAGACTCTTCTGTCTGTCCTTTTAAGGTCATTCCGACTTTTCCTTTCCCTGGTCATTGGGCATCATTTGCGCGGCGATATAGGCCTGTTGCGGATGATTGGGCGTGGTGGGAAAAGCCCATTGCAGTGTGCGTTCGTCCCTCACCATTGGTGTCAAAAACTGGCTCTGCATTGACTTCGCATTTCTACAAACAAATACTGCAATGCAATCAAGGGTGACGTATTGGTTACTGCACAAAGCGAGAATGACCCGCTTCATTGTTTCGCGGTCTACTTTTCTTTTAATTCTGGGTATAGCCGCAAGCTGTTCCATTTGCGCCCGGAAGTCCGGCGCAAGACATTTAACGTCATCAATAATGGGGTGCTGCAAATGGGAGGAAAGTAGGCGTCCATGCATATCCCGGGAACTATGCAAACCTGGGGAGCTCGCAGCCAAATCTGGGGAGCTGCCGCCGTTAAGTGGGGAGCCCGCAGCCAAATCTGAGGAGCTGCCGCCGTTAAGTGGGGAGCTGCCGCCGTTAAGTGGGGAGCTGTCGCCGTTCAGTGGAGAGCTCGCAGCCTTGCCAAACACGTCGTTAGGATGCGGTAAACCAAGCCCCTTCAGGTGGTACACGGTGCCACGTCCGCGACCTGTTGACATCAGCAGTTGTTCTCGGACTGTGTTCGCATGAGGTCGCCCCAGTCTTTGGTTTTGCTCATGCTTCTGTCCTTTTTGAGACCCCAGGGTAAATGTTACGGATATATAATAGAATAACACTGTGAAGCTGACATGTCAACCGCCGTTTCTCACTGCTTGCAGGCAGCGGTGCGCTCTTTATTTGAACATTGAGCCATAGAGCACCCCTGACCTCTTGCCGCCTCCTCCCCGAACCGTTTTCTGCTTTGGCATGGACGTTATGATTTCTGCTGTTATATTATGAATTATGATTCCGTTCGTCATCAAGCAAGCCGGCGGCGTTCTTGTCGATTGAATGTCACGCGCTTGTCGTTCACCCAACTTAACTAAGCAAAGGGAAAAAACATGTCATTGCAACTGCGAAGTGATGCCGCTTATTCGTTGTTAGTGCCGACCAGCATGGGCATTCGTCTGACACCTGTTGACGCTCAGCCCTTCCATTGCAGCACTATGTTCCAGATGCAGGTTACCAGCGCCGAAACCAACGTCGCCAGCATTGCTTCCTATCTCGGCTTGCCAGTCAAGGTTCTGACCGCCTTTGTGAAAGACAGCCCGATCGCCCGGATGATCAAGGACAATCTCGCCAGCCGTCACATGGATTATGAAGGCCCGGAAATCGACCAGGGCGGCCCCTGGGGATACCGGCACCAATTCAACCTGGCAGACAGCGGCTACGGCACACGCGGTCCACGCGTGCAGAATGACCGCGCCGGCGAAGTCGGCCGCCTCCTGGATGTCAAGTACTTTGACCTGGATCGCATCTTCGGCAAAGAAGGCGTGCAAGTTGTCCATCTCTCCGGACTGGTGGGCGCTCTCTCCCCGGAAAGCAGCCGCTTCTGCCTGGAACTGGCTCGCGCCGCTAAAAAGCACGGCACCAAAATCTCCTTTGACCTCAACCACCGCGCCTCCTTCTGGAAAAACCGCGAAGAGGAACTGGCCGAAATCTTTGCTGAAATCGCCAGCATAACCGATATTCTGATTGGCAACGAGGAAGACTTCCAGCTCTGCCTGAACATCAAGGGGCCGGAAGCCGGCGGCAAGGACATCACCAACCAGATTGACAACTTCAAGGAAATGGTCAGCCGCGTCAAGGCGGCCTATCCCAACGCATACGCCTTTGCCAACACGCTTCGTCAGGTCATCAGCACCAATTGCCATCTGTGGGGCGCCATTGCCAATATCAACAACACCTGGCACGTAGTAGAGCCGCGCGAAATCACGGTTCTGGACCGCATTGGCGGCGGCGACGGCTTTGTCGGCGGCTTCCTCTATAGCATCCTGCGCGGCTGGGAGCCGGAGAAATGGATCCAGTTCGCCTGGGCCACCGGCGCACTGGCCACCACCCATCTGACCGACTATGCTCAGCCCATTGACGAAGACCAGGTCTGGAGTATCTGGAAAGGAAACGCCCGCGTCAAACGCTGACCGCGAATCCCCTCCTCTGCCCCGTTGGTTCGCCCCAGGGCATGGGAAGGAAATGAGCACAAGCTGGCTGCGGAAAACGGCAATAGCCATGACCCAGCCAGCGGCTATCTTCCAATTTATTCCGCCTTACCCAGCCCAGGGCGGCTCGTCCCTGTGGAACGCCTGCCCTGGGCTTTTATGTTGTGACCCTGTGGGACGCCTGGATTGTATATTACATCCGGCAGGCTCCAAGCACTGTCCATTCAATAAGACAATAAAACAAAGGGACAAAGATGAGAACACGACTCTGTTTTTGGTTCTGGCTGGGCTTTTTGGGCGTAGCCGGCATGTTGTCGGGCGATGAATTGGCGATTGACGGCAATTTTTCGCAGTTGAATGCGGACGGCAAGCTCACGGAATGGGTCTTGCATGAATGGAGAGGCTTCCAGCCGTTTGCGAACCTGGCCATAATACCGCAAGCTGACCAGGGCGCCAATGCAGTCAGAATATCCGAGGCAACCGCTGAGTACGGCGCCTGCCTTCGCACCGTCAAGCGGTTTCCAGGCAAGTCCGGCGACTGCCTGCGCATTCAATTTCGCGCCCGCGGGGTTGGCCAGCTTGGAGTCGGATTGTACTATTACACTGATCACGGCGAATGGAACCAGACCTCGGTGTTTCGCCCTGTCAGCTTGCAGCCGGAATGGCAGAGCCACGTCGTCACCATCGGGTTAGCGAATGGCACGACCGGGGAAACCGCCTCGTTCAACTGCTGCTTTTCCATCAGCAGAGGCATGGAAGTCGAATTGTCTTCGGTCAAAATCTGGCAGGACGCTGGCGCCTATCGCGGCAATCTTAACCTGCCTGGGGAATGGACTGTCTTTGCGCCGGTTGACCGCTTTTTGCAGCCGGCGACAGCTGAGCTTCTCGCTATTCCCGCGCAGTTTGGCGGTGTTGCTGCCCAGACCGTCACTTTCCGTAATAACGCCATTGACTTGGCGCCACTGGTCGGCGGGCCCGGCAAAGAGAAAAGCGCCTGGCTGTTTGGTGAAATCACCAGCCCGATTGAGTGCGACTACACCCTGGGCGCCGCTGCCGATTGGTGGATGGAGGTCTATCTGAACGGCAAGAAGATCATCGACACCATGGATAAAGGCAATGTCAAGCACCCATACGCCATTGACAATCACGTCGTGACCGCCCGCTTGCAGAAGGGCAAGAACATCCTGGCCGTACGGGTCGTCACCGGCGCTGCCAGCTCCATCTTTATGCTGGGGGGCCCCAATGACTTGCGCAACATCCGTTCCAGCCTCAAGATCAACCGCATCATCTGGATCGAAGACTTCAACAGCCAGAAACTCTCCTGCCGCAGCAGCGCCCCACCGGAACTCATCCAAGGCAATCCGACCCCGGGCCTTCTCACCGTCACTGGCCAGGCCGTCTATACGACTACTGACACCGTCACCATCACCCCGCCCGAATTGCCGTGGGCTTGGCCGGGCGATGATGCCTTCGGGGCAGCCTCAATCCGCATCCAGGGTTTTGGCCAGACTCCGGAAGCGCGAGCCGATGCCAATTTCGCCATGAACCTAACTGCTGACACCGGCCGACAATTGACCATGCGCTTAGAACACCAGGCCGCCAGCGACCTGCTCAGGCTCGTCCTGGCGCAAGACCAGGAAATCATAACAGCGCAGGAATTGCCCTATCAGCGGTTGCCGGCTGACTTTATCATTGCTGTCAACCAACGCGGAGAAGTGGTTCTCTCAATCAACAGCCTGGCCGACAGCAGTTCCACCGTGTTCAACGGCCAAGCCGCCATGCTCTTGGATGCGGCAAACCTGCAAGCCAGCCTCACTCTCAAAGCCACGGGCAATCGCCCTGCCCAAATCGTCGTTGACAACTTCATCCTCGGACAGGCCGGCGCCGGCGATGGTTTCCCTGACGTTCCCTTCCAGATCGAATGCGCCAAGACCTTTGACCCGGTCAAAGCCGGCTGGAAACTGGCGTTTGCAGACGAATTCAACGACGGCAAACTGGACCTGAACAAGTGGTACTTTTCCGGGCCAGGCCAGGAAGACCGCATCCATTTCGAGGATGGCAAGCTGGTCATCACTGCTGACTGGAATGACAAGAAGACACGGGTTCGCAGCGCCAGCATCTACACGCACCAGGAATTCCTCTACGGGTACTTTGAAGCGCGCATCCGTTTCCGGCGCGAGCATGGCTGGTGGTCGGCCTTCTGGCTGTGTTCGCACGGCCCGTCCAACCCATTCCATGATGGCTTTGAAATTGACATCTACGAAGACTACTACCTGCGCTCCAAGGAGCCAGGCGGCGAACCGCGACGGACTCTCGACCACAACCTGCACGTCTTTGCCGGCGGCGTGCTGAAAAGCTGGAACTACCACTCCACCCTGCCCGGCAGCATTGACGACTACTATGTCATCGCCTGCAAATGGACGCCGTTTGAAATTTCCTATTACCTGGACGGACAGCTGCTGGCCAGCACCGCCAACCACAGCCCTTATGATTCGGTCACTTTTGACCCCATTCACCATGCGGCTGGCGCATCCCCGCTGCGCGCTATCCTGAGCGGCTGCTGCGGCAAGTCCGGCGGCGACCCGGCGTTTGGCAACTTCCCGGAAGACTTCCGCATCGACTACGTGCGCATCTACGCATATCCGGACCAGGATACTCCCAAGGTGACGATGACCTCGGTGTCAGAGCCGGACTTCATGCTCCCGCAAGGAACCAAACTGCGCTTTTCCGCTAAGGCCGAGCCATCGCCGCAAAGTAAAGCGCCCATCAAGGCCGCCTATCTGTTTGACAGCGGCTTTCTCCTTGATTACAAGACTAAGCCGCCGTTTGACTTTGAAGTCCTCCTGACCAAGGAGTATTACGACACCACCCGCTACGTCGCGCCCGGGCGCGCCGGCACCCGCCTCGAATTCGGGCCGACCCTGCACGCCTACAGCGTCTTTGTCCAAGATGCCAACGGACAAGTCGCCCACTCAACCCCGGTGCTGAAATTCATCCAGCCGACGGCTGACAGCACGCCCTACCTCGGCAAGCCACAGGTCATTCCAGGACGGCTGCAACTCTCGCATTACGACGAGGGCGGCCCACAAGTGGCCTATGTCGATAATACTCCGGAAAATACTGCTGACAAGACCGGCACGTTCCGCCCAGGCGAACAGGTCGACGCCACCCCAACCGTAATCGGCGGCGTCGCTGCTTGGGAATGGCTGAAGTACACTGTCGAGGTGGAAGCGGACGGGGTTTACCAGGCGACGTTGCGTTACGGCACGCCGCAGCGCAATCTCCGACCCTTCCTGCTGTTGGTTGACGGCGTCATCGCCGGGAAATTTGCTATCCCGCCGCATGAGTTTCCCGATTACCGCACTGACAGCGACTCTGTGATCGCTGATATACGCCTGACTGCTGGTCGCCACGTCCTGACCTTGATCTCCCAGGCCAGCGGCGCTAATATCGCCTATATCGACTTCGCGGTCGTCAAACCCTAAGCGGGCGAGGGGTGAGGGAGCGCTTGAACTACGTACGGCAAGCGGAAGCTTGAACTGCGTGCGGCACATACTGCAAACTAAAGTTTGAATTGCATGCTCCTGCAAGCGAGGTACGTACGGCAGGCGGAAATTTGAATTGCACGTTGGCAGGCTAAAGCCTGCGGGACATACAGCAAACTAAAGTTTGAATTGCATGCTCCTGCAAGCGAGGTACGTACGGCAGGCGGAAATTTGAATTGCACGTTGGCAGGCTAAAGCCTGCGGGACATACAGCAAA
>JAAZKI010000451.1 GCA_012799905.1 Lentisphaerota bacterium
GCAATCCTATCCCGACGAGCAACAGCCATACACAAAAATTTCCGTGTATTCCGTGTATTCAGTGGTTACAACAGCAACCCAAAAAACAAAAATTTCGTGCCCTTTCGTGTTTTTCGTGGTTTTAAAAAATAGGCTGTGGACGGGTAGTCCACCCTAAGCTTTTTCGTGCCTTTCGTGGTTGAAAACAATTTTGGACACCCTCTAATTTGGGGCATAGTAGTCGTCATGTTCCGGGACGATGGCTGGCACGAGGATCAGCAGGCTGAGGAAGAACAGGCCCATGATGAAGAGCATGAGGAACATCGTCTGGTGCATGGTGATGGTGGTCTTGCCCAGGGTCCAGGTCGGGGCGAGCATGCCGCTGGCGACAATCAGGGTGGCGCCGAGGCGGCTGGTCGCAGTGCCGAGGTTGCTGAGAGTGCTGCAGAAGGCCACCGCCATGGTTTTGTTGCCGGGGCGGGCCAGGGCCATCATCTCGGTGGAATGCATGACGAAGAAACAGCCGCTCATAAAGCCGTTGAACATGGTGGCGCCGACGATTAGCGGAATCGCATACGACCGGGTCGGGCTAGCCAGGAAAAAGCAGAGCGACACGATGACAAAGCTGATGTGGGCGGCTATGATGATCGTCTTGGCGCCGAGTCTTTTCAGCAGACGTCCAGCAACGGAATACCCGAGGATGGTGCCGCCCAGGCCGGCGGCAGACATCATCACCAGGACGTTGCCGCCGACTTTGAGAACGCTTTTCGAGTAAATCAGACTCAACGGAATCGCCGCGCTGGTCGCCAGATACAGAAAACAGCAGTAAATCGAAAAACCGACCAGCGGCGAATTGCGGACAGCAATGCCCAGCGAATGGAAGAACTTGTGCCGTATCGGCGGCTTCTCGAACTCAGTCGGAAAACGGTTGACGAAATACCGGCGGCCCTGGAGCGCCAACCCGGCGATTGCGAGGACGATTTGGATCAGCCACAGCGGCGGGTTGCGGCCCATGACTGCGCCCAGGCCGAAAATCAACACGGTGTTGAGGAGCATGTACGACGAACGCATGGTGCTGAAGAACTGGCCGCGTTCGCGCGGCAGCAGGAAGTTGTCCAGCAAAGGATACCAGGCCGTGGCTGACAGCGGGCGCGACGCGCAATACAAAAAGCAAGCGCCAATGACGATGTGCGGCGCAGCGGCGCCGGCTATCGGCGCCAAGGCCATGATCAGAAAGGCGGTCATGCCGGTCCAGCAGGCGATGGCGGTTGAACGCTTCAGGCCGACGCGGTCAACGACGAACGACATCAGCGGCATCAGCAGGACATAGGCAATGCTGGTCAGACTAGTCGAAAACAGCGAGAAGGAATCGCCGCCGCCCAGCAGGGAGATGTAGAGGATGATGATGGCGTTGCTGTCCAGCAAGACCTCCGAGATGCATCCGCACCAGGTTGAGGCATAGGCGTACAGTCGGCCTTGCCGGCGTTGTTCAGCAGTTAATGTTGCAGCGAAGGTCATGGTAAAAGCACCTGGTGTTTATAGTGGTATGCGGCTCGTAGGGCAAAGGTTCGTCAAGGCGTGAATCCGCCATAGAGGTCATCCCACATGGCGAGGGCGGCGGTTTTCTGGGCAGCGGGCAAGGTGCGGTCGAACGGCATTTCCGGCGCGTTGGCCAGGCTGTCGAGGACGCTGGCTGCGAGTTCGGCTTGCAGGGCGAGTTCGGCTGGATCAAGGTGTCGGAGGTCGTCGTCGCGGCGGTGATGCCAGAATCGGCCGGCTGTGCAGCAGCGGCGGGAGACCCACACGCCGGGGACGCCGCAGACCAGGAACGGAAACTGATCCGTGTAGGGGACAAGGTTTTCCGTGATTTTGACTTCGCGGTTATGCTTGCGGAAGGCCGTGCGCATCAGTTCAAACATGGCGGCTGGGCCATTGCCATTGATTTCATACCAGCCGAGAGCAGCGCCGCAGCTGTCGAAATTGAGCATGAAACAGGCGTCGCGTTCAACTTCAGCGCGATGGCGGCGGACATATGAGGCGCTGCCGACCGAAAGTTGCTCCTCTGCGCCAAAGGCGATCAGGCGAATGGTACGGCGTCGCGGCCGCTCAGCCAGCAGTCGCGCTATTTCCAGCAGGATGACGGTGCCGCTGGCGTTGTCGTCACCGCCGGGGGTGTCAGCCTGGGTGTCATGATGAGCGCCGACATAGATGGTTTCGGTGCCGGTGCCGGCTCCGGGCAGTTCGGCGATGACATTGGCGGCTTGGCCTGGTCGCA
>JAAZKI010000130.1 GCA_012799905.1 Lentisphaerota bacterium
CGCATGTGCCGACGACGCCCGGCTACGGATCGATGTTCACCGGGCGGGACTGCTTTGGCACCAACACCGTCGCCCTGCGGCACAAGGGCCTGCTCGAAGGCAAGACCCTGGCGGAAATCCTCGGCGACGCCGGCTACAACACGACCAGCGTCGGCTTCCAGGGCAATCCAGCTGCGCGCGGCTTCCAGAATTACATCAGCTTTGCTGGCTGGGGCGCCATTAACGACGGCCGCAGCCCCAAGGCTGAGAACCTCAACGCGGTGGCGCTGCCGGAACTGCGGCGCCTGGCAGCCGAGGACAAGCCCTTCTTCCTCTTCCTCCGCCACATGGACCCGCATTCGCCGTACCTGCCGCCATTGCCGTTTGAACGGATTTTCTACGAAGGCGACGAATTCGACCCGAACAACAAGAGCATGGAATCGGTCTTTGCGTTCAAGCCGTTTGCCGACTACTTCCGCTCCTGGATGCCGGCCGGACTGAGGGACAAAGACTATGTAATCGCCCAGTACGACGGCGCCATCGCCTACATGGACGCCTGTATCCAAAATATCTTCACTACCCTGACCGCACTCGGGCTTGATGACAACACAATCGTGGTGATCAACTCAGACCATGGCGAGACCCTGTATGACCACGACTGCTACTTTGACCACCACGGCATCTATGACAACACCCTGCGGGTGCCCCTGATCATCAAGTATCCTGGCCATATGCCGGCCGGTCTCCGCGTCTCGGGATACAACCAGCACAAAGACCTGGTCCCGACCCTGATGGAACTGATGAAGATCAAGCCGCGTCTGAAATTCGACGGCGAAAGCCTGATGAGCCTGGTTCGCGGTGAAAAGGCTAACTTGTGCTCGGAATTCTATATCACGGAATGCACCTGGATGCGCAAGCATGGCTGGCGCACGCCGCAATGGAAACTGATCCGCGCCCTGGAGCCGGACTTCCATTTCAAACCGGCAGTCGAATTGTATGACTTGATGCTTGACCCGGAGGAAAACAACAACGTCGCTGACAAGAATCCTGACGTGGTGGCGGCCCTGACAAAACGCATGGAAGCGTGGATCAAACGCCGGGAAAGACAGACCAAGCGCACCAACCCGATGTTCACCCAGGAGTGCTGGCACGGTATCACCAAATACGGCTCCGCTTTCACCAGCAGCCAGCAGGCATACGACTCCTTGCATATCGGTGACCCGAAACAGGCCGCTAAATTGCAAGAAAAAAAATAGTAATGCGCCAGTCATTGACACTCGGAGTTCCGGTGAGCTTTAGAGCCAGGCTTCCCGGATAAGGCGCTTGAGTGGACAGTGGACAATGGACAGAAGTGGACAGTAATGGACAAGCGGAGCAAAGGCACGTATCTTCCACAGGGTTTCAGACGGTGAAGATGCATTATGCTTACAGTCATGCCTTTTGCGCCGTAGGTGCTTAACCATGCTTAACCCCAGGCTTTAGCCTGGGGGGCAGGCGCACCCTCAAAAGTGGTGCCCAGTAGGGGCACAACCAGGCGCCTGCCAGCACAATCTCTGTGTCAAATCTCTCTTTCTGTCACAAGATTTTGCACATTACCAAGAAAACAAGGAAGGATTTGGAATCATGCCATTGCGCGTAGCAGTTATTGGCTGCGGCCCAATCGGCAACCGGCACGCCGACCTCTATCAGGCCGACCCGCTGGCTGAATTGGTGGCCGTATGTGATGTCCGCAAAGACCGTTGCGATGCAGCAGCAGCCCGCCTTGGCGTGGCTGGCTTTTATGACGCCCCAACCATGCTTGCCACCATGCGGCCCGACCTGGTCAGCGTTGCCACAGGCGGCGTCGAGTATGGCAGCGACCACTATCTGCCGACCATCCAGGCGCTTGAAGCCGGCTGTCACGTCCTCTGCGAAAAACCTATCTGCAACACCATCCCCGAAGCAGAAAAAATGGTCGCGTGCGCACGTCGCCATAACCGTTGCTTTGGCATTGACTTCAATCATCGCTTCACCGAAGCGGCCAAAGTCGCAGCCCAATGGGTCGCCGATGGCTTGATCGGCGAGCAGCTGTTCGTCAATATGTCGATGTGGATTAAGAACCCCAACGAAAGTACGCCCTACTATATGATCAAGGCGCTGAACCCGCATTCGGTCGATATCATGCGCCATTTCGCCGGAGATATCGTGGCGGTGCAGGCTTTCTGCACCAAGGCGCCAGGCCGCACCATCTGGACGACGATGAGCATGAACGTCCAATTCGCCAGCGGCGCGGTCGGAAATCTGTCAGCGAGCTACGACATTGAGCGCGGCCATCCGATGGAGCGCTGCGAAGTGGCTGGCATCAAGGGGCGCTTTGTCCTGGAAGACATGTGGCGGGAGGCGACGCTTTATCCGGCCGGAAATCTGATTAAGCAAGTCTACACGAATCCTGTTTTCGGCGGCCATCGCGATTTTGTCGATACATTCCGCAATCGCATTCATCGCTTTCTGGAACAGGTCTCCGCTGGCGTCAATCCTGAAGACATTGACGGCTCCGGCGCTGATGGCCTCGCGGCCCAGAGAGTCCTCCAAGGCGCGATTGATTCCTTGGAAAGCGGCTCTGTCATCCATCTCTGAAGCCGCCCCTGGCGCAACAGCAGCGTCAGAATTATATTATGTAAGGCGCGGATAAGCTTTCGCCGCGCCATTCTTGTTGTTTAATTCAGAGTTAATGCATCCTATTGATGCGTTTTCGCCGCCTTGGTCAAAGGAGTGGACATGCAGGACAAAATTAAAGATATCGCGGCCCGGGTCAAGGAGCTGCGGGAGTTGTCAGACGTGAGTTTGCCGGAAATGGCTTCCCGGCTCCAGGTCGAGGAGTCGTATCTGCGCTCCTTCGAAGCAGGCCGCGAGGATATCTCAGCCAGTAAACTGAATGAAATCGCGCAGATTCTTGACGTTGACCTGGCCCTGCTGCTGACCGGCAAGGCGCCGCGAATGGATGTGTTTACCGTCACTCGGGCTGGCAAAGGCGTCTCCGTCGAACGACGCAAGGAATACAAGTACCAGGCTCTGGTCGCCAACTTCTCGAATAAGAAGGCCGAGCCATTTCTGGTGACCGTCGCCCCAAAAGGAGAGGATGTTGAAGTGTCGCTGAATAGCCATCCTGGCCAGGAAATGGACTTTATCCTGGAAGGGACGCTGAAAGTCGTCATCCATGGCCATGAAGTCATCCTTAATCCCGGCGACAGCATTTTCTATGATTCGTCTAATCCGCATGGCATGGTCGCGCTGGGGGATCAGCCGGCGAAGTTTATCGCCATTATTATGTAATAGGGAAGGGCGGCCGCTGATGCCAAAAGCACAAGCGAGGCCGGACCGACAGGAAATAGAGCCGAAGACAGAGCAGGAGTCTTGGTGATGAGTTTGCTGAAGAAATACGTCAATCGCACCGAGTTTTCGTCCTATGAGGACTATTACGACAATTTGCGCATCAATGTACCGGAGCATTTCAATTTTGCCTACGATGTTCTGGATGTCTATGCTGATACGGAGCCGGAGCGTCTGGCGCTGGTGTGGTGCAACGACCACGGCGACGAGGACTACATCACTTTCGGGACGCTGCGGGAGCGGGTGAATAAGACCGCAAACTTGTTCCGTCAGCTTGGCATTGGCAAGGGCGACCATGTCCTGCTCATCCTTAAGGGGCGACATGAATTCTGGAATTGCCTCCTGGCCCTGCACAAACTCGGCGCTGTCGCCATCCCGGCGACCCATATGCTCAAGGACCATGACCTCTGCTATCGCATCAAACTCGGTAATGCCAAGGCCGCTGTCTGCGTGCAATCGGATGACCTTTTGCAGCAGGTGGATAGAGCCCAGGCCGAGACCGGCGATATCCTGACCGTGAAGATCAGCGTCGGCAAGAAACAGGATGGCTGGGTTGACTATGACGAGGCCATTGCTGCCATGTCGGCTGACTTCCCAACTCCCCCCAAATCGGAATGGCCTGCCAATGACGACATCATGCTGCTGTACTTCACCTCTGGCACCAGCGGCTTCCCCAAGATGGTGCAGCATGACTTCGCTTATCCGCTCGGCCATATCCTGACCGCGACCTTCTGGCAAAATGTGACCGAAGGCGGCCTGCATTACACGGTGGCCGACACCGGCTGGGCCAAGGCCGTCTGGGGAAAAATTTATGGCCAGTGGCTGACTGGAAGCGCCGTTTTCGTCTATGACAATGACCGCTTCGCCGCCGCTTCCGTGATGGAGAAAATTGTCCAATATAAAGTGACCACGTTTTGCGCGCCGCCGACCATCTATCGCTTCCTGATCAAGGAGGATTTGAGCAAATATGACCTCAGCGCCCTGCGCTATGCAGTCGTGGCCGGCGAACCCCTGAACCCGGAAGTCTACCTGCGCTTTTTGGAGAAGACCGGTCTGAGGCTGATGGAAGCCTACGGTCAGACTGAGTTGGTGGTGACGACCGCGACTTGGCCTTGGATGGAGCCGAAGCCAGGCTCCATGGGCCGTCCGTCCGCCGGCTATCAGCTGGAATTGCATGATGCTGACGGCAAGCCGGTCGAAGTCGGTGAAGAAGGCGAACTAGTCGTCCGCACCACCGATGGCAAGCCGCCCGGAATGTTCGGGGGATACTACATGGACCCGGAGCAGACCAAGTCGGTCTGGCATGACGGGTTCTATCATACGGGAGACGTGGCCTGGCAGGACGCTGATGGCTATTTGTGGTATGTCGGTCGGGCTGATGACGTTATCAAGAGCTCCGGCTACCGAATCGGCCCGTTTGAGGTGGAAAGCGTCTTGATGCAGCATCCGGCTGTGCTTGAATGCGCCATCACCGGGGCACCTGACCCAATCCGCGGCCAGGTGGTCAAGGCCACTATCGTGCTGACTCGCGGCTATACAGCCAGCGAAAGCCTGAAGGCCGAATTGCAGCAGTTCGTGAAAAATACGACTGCGCCCTACAAATATCCGCGCATCGTCGAATTCGTGACCGCGCTCCCCAAGACCATCAGCGGCAAAATTCGCCGCGTGGAAATCCGCGGTGATAAGGAAAGGCGCCCCTGATGGCCGATGCCGCCGTGCAACCTCTGCTGGACATCCGCGGCCTGACCGTGGAGTTCGCCGTGGACGGCGACGGCAGTCTGCGGGCGGTGGATAACGTCTCCTTGCAGCTGGCCGCCGGCAGCACGCTTGGGCTGGTCGGAGAGTCCGGCTGCGGCAAGACCGTGACCGCCATGAGCATCCCGCGCCTGATTCCGCAGCCCCCCGGGCGCATCGTCGGCGGTGAAATTCGGCTCCAGGGCCAGGAGCTGCTGCGGCTCCCGATTCGCGAACTGCGCCAAATCCGCGGCCGCGATATCGGCGTTATTTTTCAGGAGCCGATGACAGCGCTGTCACCCTTGCGCCGAATTGGCGACCAGCTCGCTGAAGTCGTTCTCCTGCACCGTCCGGTGTCGCGCCGTGAAGCCCTGGACTTAGGCTTGGAATGGCTGGAGAAGGTCGGCATACCTGACCCGCGCCAACGCATGGACGCTTTTCCCTTTGAACTGTCGGGCGGCATGCGTCAGCGGGTGATGATTGCCATGGCCATGATGCTGCAACCCTGCCTGGTGATTGCCGACGAGCCGACCACCGCCCTGGATGTGACCATCCAGGCGCAGATTCTTGATTTGCTGCGAGCGATTCGCAGCCACGAGGCGGGTCTGCTGCTGATCACGCATGACATGGGTGTGATCTGGGAAATGTGCGAGCGGATGGCAGTGATGTACGCTTCGCGCTTGGTCGAATGCGGGCCCGTGAAGGAGATTTTCGCCGAGCCCTTGCATCCTTACACCATTGGCCTAATGCGGTCGATTCCAGCCCTGCATGACGGCAAAGGGCGCTTGGCGCACATTCCCGGGCAGGTTCCGTCCCTGGCGGCCCTGCCTCCCGGATGCGCGTTTGCCGACCGCTGTGAGCACGCTATGCCGATTTGTCGCCGCGAACGGCCAGAGCTGCTCGGCAACGCCAACGGACGCCAAGTCGCATGCCACCTGCACAGGGGGTAAGTGGACAGTAATGAAGTTAATCAGGACGAATAATTCTTCCCAAAAAGGAATATGCCATGAGCATACTTGAGCTTCATGTCAAAGGATTCCGCTCCCTGCGTGATGTACATTGGGCGCCCGGGAGTCTGAATGTTCTGATCGGCCCCAATGCCTCTGGCAAGTCAAATTTGCTGCGCTTGCTGGAATTGGCAGCCACGTCTGCCCAGGGACGCTTGGGGAAGTATATTCAAAGAGCAGGCGGCATGGAGCCGCTGCTTTGGGATGGCGCTGATGAAGCAATTTCCTTACGCTGCAAGTGCTCTCCTGTCGAGGTTGGCCGGGACATGGCTAAAGACAGCCTGACCTATGAGTTGGAGCTGGGACGGCTTGGCCAATCCAGTACGTACAGGATCGACAGGGAGTTGCTGGGAAATTACTTCAAGTATGAACAAGGAGAAGAAAATGAACCATTTAAGCTGCTGGAACGGCAACGGTCTCGTGCATACGTCTTCGACGCGCAGGAGCGAGGCTTGACAGCACCAGAAGACCAGGTGCCTGAAGAAGAAACTCTGCTTTCATTTGCCGCCGGGCCGTTCACTGCCAATCGCCTGATAACCTTGTTTCAACAACAGCTAGCTTCTTGGTGTGTCTATCATGATCTCAATGTCACGCAGGATGCCCCAATTCGGCAAGCCATAGTCGCCCGTGCAGAGAAGCGTATAAATCCCGATGGCCAGAATCTCACCTCGGTTCTGCATACTCTTTATACCGGAGACCGTCAGTTCAAGAAAGACATCAACGCCGCCATGCGGGCGGCGTTCGGTGACGACTTCGAGGAACTGGTGTTTCCACCTGCCGCTGACCAGCGAATTCAACTCCGCGTGCGTTGGAAAAGCCTGAAGCGTGAGCAATCGGCAGCAGACCTTTCGGACGGCACTTTGCGTTTCCTTCTCTTGCTGACGGTTCTGGCTTCGCCATCCTTGCCGCCTCTCATCGCTATTGATGAGACCGAGACTGGCCTGCACCCCTCAATGCTGCCAATAGTAGCCGAATATGCGGTTGACGCATCGTTGCGGACACAGGTGATTCTCACGACCCATTCGCCGCAATTACTTGATGCCTTTGGAGACACTCGGCCAACGACAACCGTAGTGAAATGGCATGACGGCGAAACGCATCTGCACAAGTTGGAAGGAACTAAGCTTGAAGACTGGCTGAAAGAGTACACGCTTGGAGCGCTGTTCCGGTCAGGTGAACTGGAGGAGGTCTGAGAATGAAGTTCATCCTCTTCTGCGAAGGCCATACCGAGAGAAAGGCATTGCCCGCATTTTTTAAGCGCTGGCTGGATGCCAAGCTCTCGCAGCCTGTCGGAATTGCTCCTGTCAGGTTCGATGGCTGGCGCGAACTCTACGACGACGCGCCCAAGAAGGCGAAGCTGCGGCTGAAGGAAACTGACGTAATCGCAGTGATTTTATTGCTTGACCTTTACGGCCTTGATTTCTATCCTAAGCATTTAACTACGGTGGATGAGCGATATGAATGGGCGAAAAAACATATAGAAGAAAGGGTTGGTAATAGCAGGTTCCGGCAATTTTTTGCTGTCCATGAAGTCGAAGCTTGGCTGTTGAGTGATTTGAGCATCTTTCCGGAGATCAGGAGTGGCTTTCCTGGGAGGGCAGAGCATCCCGAGACGGTGAACTTCAATGAACCTCCAGCCAAGTTGCTTGATCGTCTATATGGGCAACGGTTGGGACGAAGCTATAAAAAGGTGACCTACGGCAAAGAGCTGTTTGACCAACTCTCTCCTGAAATAGCGGTGCAAAAGTGCCCGCAGCTCAAGGAAATGCTTGAAGAAATGCTGAAATTGGCCAAAGCAGCGGGGTTATAAGGCTTGAAAAATAAAAAAGCCCCAACTTATTGAGGTTCATGCTATTAAGATGGTATCGGGCAGAGGATAAGCGCGCTCGGAAATATTGGGTGAATTGATGATTATCGACGTCATCCTCTCAAAAAAACGATTTATGTCGATAACTTACGTCGATAACTTTTGTTAGTGTCTGGAAATAAGGAATTTAAATATCGACGTAAAAACAGCGGAAATGGGAATTAACCAATATATGCCTTTTCTGGCATGGCGTCGGCGCCATGACATGATTAGGCGCTTGCGTTCATTCTGCTGAGTTTCTTGTTGAGGTAATAGAGTGCAACTTCCCGATATTCATGCATCATTCCGTGACAGCTGCTTTCCCATTTTGCAATTAGTGCAGTCAAATCGGCGCGGGTACATGTCCCGGCTTTTTTACCTAACACCTCCATGACTGCAATCAACACTCCTTTTCGGTTTTCTTTCAGCCGACTCCAGTTCAAATTGAGGATTTGATTAAGCTGCGTATCAAAAAACAAGGGAAAACAGGGGTTTTCAGCGACCCTGGAAAACGGCAATAAAAAAGCCCCAACCTGCTGAGGTTGGGGCTTTTAGAATGGTACCGGGCATCGGACTCGAACCAATGACACGTGGATTATGATTCCAC
>JAAZKI010000119.1 GCA_012799905.1 Lentisphaerota bacterium
GCCCCTAAAAAATGCCCCTCGCCCCTCGCCCCTCGCCCCTAAAAAATGCCCCTCGCCCCTCGCCTCTCTCTCCTAAAAAATGCCCCTCGCCCCTAAAAAACAGCGTCAGGCCGGGTTCAGGCCGCTTCAGCTCTGGGCGGCTTTTTCGGAACGGTCGTAGTAGCCCTCTTCCAGGTCATCGTCGTCACCGAGTTCCCGGAGTTCTGCTGAGGTCCACATTTTTTGCTTGGCAATCGGGTCGGCCTTGATGGAGTTGTCCTGGATGCGTTCCAGGTAGCGCCGCATCTGTTTATCCAGCTTGTCGATGACATTGGCCAGGGAAACCCTCATGTCGTTGGTGCGAGCAGTGGCGTGCAAGGTCAAATTCTTGGCGTTCAGGAGCGTATCGGCAATCTGCCAATTCCGCTCCACCGAGAACATAAAACGAATTGAAGTGATTTTTTGGTTTTTATAGGATTCCGCCAGCTTTGCTGCCAGCTCTTCGGCCTGAGCCTTCAACGCCTCGTTGATTTCATACTGTTTGGCGCTGATGATTACTTCCATAATGAACCTCCTTTGGTTATGCCGGCGAGTCGGCCCGGTGCTTTCCTCTTTCTTCAAGGATTAAAGCTCGGGCCGAGGTAGACTTGCCTGGCTTTTTCGTCATTGATTAAGGCTTCACTGTCTCCAGTGAAAAGGATTTCGCCGTTGCAGATTAGATAGGCTCGGTCGACAATGGCCAGGGTTTCGCGCACGTTATGGTCGGTGATCAGGACTCCCAGGCCGCGGTCGCGCAGGTTGGCCACGATTTTCTGCACTTCGAACACGTTGATCGGATCAACTCCGCCGAACGGTTCGTCAAGCATAATGAAGCTGGGGTTGGTGGCCAACGCTCGGGTGATTTCCAGGCGTCGCCGTTCGCCGCCGCTGAGAGTCAAGGCCTTCTGGTTGCGAAGATGGCCTAATTGCAGTTCATTGAGCAGTTCCTCCCGGCGCTCCGCGCGCTCCTTCCGGCTCATGGCCAGAGTCTCCAGGATGGACATGATATTTTCCTCGACGGTTAGCTTGCTGAACACAGAGGGCTCCTGGGCTAAGTAGCCCATGCCCAGGCGGGCGCGTTCAAACATGGCCAGGCGCGACACGTCCCGACCGCCGAATTCAATTTGCCCGCCATTCGGTTTGATTAGGCCGACAATCATATAGAAGGTGGTGGTTTTGCCGGCGCCATTGGGGCCAAGCAGCCCCACCACTTCGCCGGGTTTCACGTGCAGGGAGACTTTGTTGACCACACAGCGGTTCTGGTAGATTTTGACCAGGTCTTTCGCTTGCAGCAGGATATCGCCCTCGTCAGCCATTACTTACCGTCGCCTTTCTGGGCTTCTGCGGGCTTTTGCTCTGGCGCCACCGTCGTCTTAGCATCTGGTTTGGCATCAGGCCCGGCAGACTTTCCGTCTTCAGACTTGCCGCCTCGAAACAGGCTCCCCATTCCTCCTTTGTCGCTTTTGCCGTCCCCCTTTTTCAAGGGGATGGTGATAGTGGCTCCATGCAGGCTGATATTCTGATTTTTTCGGTCGTAGACCACCTTGTCGCCCTTCATGGCGTTCTTGCCTTGCAAAATCGTGCAGTTCCCGGTCAGGACGATGACATCGGCCTGGGCGTCGTAGGAGCCGCGGTCGCCAACAGCGCTCTCGCTGCTGTCGAGTTTCCGAACCATGACGCCGCCTTCTGCTTCAATATGCTTCATCTTGTTGTCATTGTCAAGGAACACAGTCATTTTTTGAGCAGTCAGCTTCATGGTGCTGTCTTCTATCAGGACATTGCCGGACAACTCAATGCGGTGCTGCTCCATCTGCATTTCCATGCGCTCGGCCGTGATGTTCATTTCGTCGGTTTCTTCTTCGGCTTCATCTTCTTCAGCCGGGGCATCGGCGCTTTCCTTTTTCTCTGCCTGAGCGCCATTTGTCGTTTTGGGCTGTGGCGCGGCGTCAGCGCTTGGTTTGGTCGGTTCGGCTGTCACCGCCCAGCTCAAGCCCAAGGCCAGAATAAGGGTCAGAAGTGCAGTCAGATATTTTGTATGCATGAATGTCATGTCCTTCGCATGGTGACTATACTGTCGTTGTCGCTGTTTGACTGGTCGACGCTGACAGAGATAATAGCCCGTTATGGTGGCAATGCAATTCGCCGGTGTCATTTTTTGGTCGTGGATGGGCGATTTTCCGTCTGCTTGGGCTGTGACGGCTTGGGCGTCGCGGTTCGTTCCGATTTCTTGTCGCCGGTTGAAAGCACGCGGCGGAGGTTGTGTTTGTGTCCTTTCAGAACAATATGCACTGTTGACCGAATCAGCACGACTTTGCGGTCGAGAAAGACGTCGTAGCCGAGACCGCTGATAGCAATGCCGTCGCTGGTGAGGTACACGGGCGCATCGCTTCTGACTTCAGCCAGGTTGTGGTTATATCGGCAACGAGGGGAAGTCAGCTCGAACTGCCGGTCTGCTTTCTGCATCAGGAAAATCTTGAATGTCTCCAGTTCGGTCATTGCTCCCTTGACGGTAGCCTGCTGTCCAAACAATTCCCATTCCACTGCCCCTTCCTCATTCAAGCCGCGGGTTTGAAAGCCGTTTACCGAGATGTTGCTGTTGCCGAACACCGCTCTAGACCGCCCGGCAGCAGGGAAACTTGCCAGCAGCCAGAAAAGGAGCGTCACGGCAACAGCCAACCGCCAGCGGAAACTGACGTTGCCTGGAATGGATATGGGTATGACGCGGACCATTGCGGTCATCATTACATAATCTCCACCGGCTTTACGGTTGCGCCCAGAAGGGCAGGAGGGCTGTTGCAAATGCCCCTGTCTGTTTAAACATAGCGTTTCAGCAATTGTTCCCAATGACCCTGCAAACGAAGCAGCCGCTCCAGAATTTCCCGAACCGCGCCGCGACCACCGGGCCTGGTCGCCACCCAGTCGGCTGCACGGATGACTTCGGGCGAGGCATCGCCGACCGCCGCGCTGATGCCGGCTAATCGCATCGGCGGGATGTCAATCAGATCATCGCCAATGTACAGGCATTGGCGCGGCGTCACGTCGCGGTCGGCGCACAATCGCAGCAGGCCGTCGGCCTTGGCGTGGATATCTTCGAAGATGAAGTCGAGCTTCAACTCGCGCGCCCGGCGCTGGTTAGCTAGGCTGGAACGCCCGCTGAGAGCGCCGACCCGCAAGCCGGCACGACGGGCCAGGGTAATGCCGGTGCCGTCGTGCACATCGAAAAATTTGATTTCCTGGTCATGTCCGAGGCCGTAGCCGATTCTGCCATCGGTCAGCACGCCGTCGATATCCATGACCACGACTTTGATATCATGCACTTTGGTTGACCAGTTCATGGATTTCCTTGATAGTTTGGAGCAGTTTGGGGAGTTCTTCCAGGGGCAGTGAATTAGGCCCGTCCGAGCGGGCGTTGTCCGGGTCTGGGTGGGTTTCCAGGAAGAGCCCCTGGATGCCGACTGCCGCTGCTGCTCGGGCCAGCGGGGCGACAAAGGCGCGATTGCCGCCGGAGCTGGCGCCCAGGCCGCCTGGTATCTGCACGGCATGGGTTGCATCAAAGATGACTGGCCAGCCCAGCTCGCTCATAATCACCAGACTGCGCATGTCAACGACTAGGTTGTGATAGCCGAAACTGGCGCCGCGCTCGGTCAGCATAATTCGTTCATTGCCGGTGGAAGCTACTTTTTGAGCCACGGGACGCATGTCTTCCGGGGCGAGGAACTGGCCTTTTTTGATGTTCACCGGCTTGCCAGTTTTGCCGGCCGCGAGGAGTAGGTCAGTCTGGCGACAGAGGAAAGCCGGAATCTGCAAGACATCAACGACTTCAGCGACAGCAGCGCATTGCTCGGATTCATGCACGTCAGTGATGACCGGGCAGCCGAATTCGCGCTTGATCATGGCTAGGGTGCGCAGGCCGTTCTCCATGCCCAGCCCGCGGAACCCGTTGATGCTGGTGCGGTTGGCTTTGTCAAAAGAGGCCTTGAAGATATACGGCAGTCCAAGCGTTTGGCAGGCTGACAGGGCGGCGCCAGCGATGCGCCGGCAGATGTCGTCGGACTCGATGACGCAGGGTCCGGCGATGATGACCGGCGCTTGGCCAACGCCGATGTTGATGTCCGGACTTAAGGCAAAGACTCGTCCCATGTTTTTTATCTCCTTGAAGTATATAATGACGCTGCCGCAGTCGTCAGCGGCCGTCAGTGAGGATTCCACGTTGCCGCAACTGCTTTTCAATCAGCACGATGTCGGCAGGGACATCGACTCCGGCGCTGCTTTCCTCGGTTACCATGACTAAGATGCGGGCGCCATGTTCCAGGGCGCGGAGCTGCTCCAGCATCTCACAGCCCTCTAAAGCGCTGCGTTCCCAGGTGATGAATTGCTCCAGAAAATCGCGGCGGTATGCGTACAGCCCCCAATGCAGAAGCGGCTCGACGGCGACGCCGCCCGAGCGCGGGAAGGGAATGAGCGAACGGCTGAAATAGAGGGCAAAGCCGCGCTGGTCAAGCACTACCTTGACAGCGTTGGGGTCGGCCGGATCGCGGTCGGTTTTCGAGAAGGGCACGGCAGCGGTGCCCATCTCAGCGCCGGTTTCGCGCATGCGGTTGACTAGCTGCGCCAGCACAGCCGCTGACATCAGCGGCTCATCCCCTTGGACATTGACGATCAAATCCGCGTCACGGCCAATGATCGCTTCGGCGATGCGGTCGGTTCCGGTCTGGTGCGTGCTGGCGGTCATCACGGCTTGCCCGCCGAAATCAGCGACCGCCGCTCGTATCCGCTCATCGTCGGTCGCCACCAGCACTTCCGCAAAGAGCGGGCATTTCCGGACGGACTCATAACACCATTGGATCATCGGCTTGCCGCCGATCAGCGCCAGCGGCTTGCCAGGGAAACGCGTGCTGCCGTAGCGCGCCGGTATCACCGCAATCGTCCGTTCGGTCATGACTTCTTCTCCTGGTTGTTCCTTAGGGAAATATGGGGATGGTTTCTGTTTGCCTGGGGCAGGTTAGACTGGGCTGTCGATAGACGCGATCAGGGTGTCGGCGTCAATAGCGGCGGTGCCGACCAGGCCGACGACGACGCCGGCCGCGTGGTTGGCGATTTCCGCCGCTTCGGGCAGCGAGGCGCCGGCCAGCATGGCCAGAACCATGGTCGCCATGACCGTGTCGCCGGCGCCGGAGACATCAAAGACCTGCTTGGCCTTGGTGGGGATGTGGACGGGCAAGGAATCATCCCCCGAAAACAGCGCCATGCCGTCAGCGCCCAGGGTTACGAGAAGATGCTCAGGCGCCCAGGTCTGGCGCAGGCGTTGGCCAGCCCGGAGCAGGGCGCGATCGGAACGCGGGTCGCCGCTGCCGCCCTGGTAGGGAACCTTGGCCAAGGCAAAGGCCTCAGCCCGATTCGGGGTCATCAGAGACAAGCCGTTGGCTTTAAAGTTGTTAGAGGCATGCGGGTCCAGAGCGACCATGACGTGATAGGATTGCGCCAGCGCAATGACTTGGCGCATAAAGCGCCGGCCGAAAAGGCCCTTGGCATAGTCCTCTAAAATGAGGGCTTGCACTGCGCCTGAGCGCAGCTGCTTTTCCAGGCTGCTGAGGAGTCGGCGGCGGAGTTGGGGGGCAATCTCGCGGGTCTGCTCATAGTCAATGCGAACCACCTGCTGGTTTCCGGCCAGAACGCGCGTCTTGACCGTTGTCGGACGGGAGGGATCGACTTCGACCCGGCTGATGTCAGCCTCGGCCTCGGCAAGGCGGCGCAGCAGCTCCTGGCCTTCCAGGTCGTCGCCGACGACGCCAAAGACATCGACGGTCGCGCCGAGGGTGCGCAGGTTGCGGGCGACGTTGGCAGCGCCGCCGGGAACTGCACTCTGGCGCTGCACCGCCACCACAGGAACCGGAGCCTCCTGGGAAATTCTGGTCGCCCGTCCCCAGACATAGCGGTCGAGCATGAGATCGCCGAGAACGGCGACGCGGGCTTGCTTGAAGAGCGGGACGTAATGTGACAACTGGCCACCTGGCATGGCGTTATGTTCTCCTTCCGGATGCTGGTCGTGTCTTGAAGTTTAATGACGTTCGCCGACAATCGCTTGGACGGCCTGGTCGGTTTGCAAGGGCGGCAGGGGCTGCATGATCTGTCCGGCTGACAGTCGCCCGGTGAGACGTTGAATCTCTTGCAGGTCTTCCTGCATAGCACGGCGCTGGGAGCGCGTCATGCGGTCTTCATATTGGCGCAGATAGCGCACTCGGGCGTCCAGTTCAGCCTGCAAGGCCGCTTGCAGCGCTTTTTGGCCGGGCTCGGGCGCCTCCAGCTTACTGACGTCGCGCCGAAGTTGGTCAAGCATGCTGCTGATTCGTTGTTTGTCGATGGCGCGTTTCCAGAAACGGTTGTCGCGGATTTGGTTGGGCAGGACGAAAAGCACCCAGAGTTCAGCCAACACAAAAAGCACCACCAGGGTTTTGCTCAGGCGAGCCAGAAATAGGCTGGCTAATGAAGGCTTTTCCTGCTGGCGGACGGTGTAAAAGTGCAGTTTCGCGGTTCCGGCCGTCACCTTGTCCCCACTGCGGAGAAGTTGTCCAAGTGACGGGCAAGAGGCGCCATTGATGCTGATTTCCACTTTCGGCGCTGGCAGCAGCTTTATCTTTTTGTCTGCCTCGTCTTCCACCAGGGTGAACAGTGTTCCTGTGCAGCCCTCCAGTACGCAATCGCAGCCTTCGCCGCCAACAGTGGCTGGCAGGCTGTCAGGCTGCCAGGCGCGATGCCTCTGGAAGAGCGCCGCCGTGGTTTGGTCGTCGCTGTCCTGAATGATGAATTGCGCCTGGGGTGCCATGCAATGATATCCTGTCAGCCGGTGTCGCACCTTGAGAGAGGCGGGGCCAGACCGTGAGCGCGTTGTTCATGGCCTGGCCGGTGGCTGGAATTGCGTCGTGGAAAGACGGGAGCGTCACGCGCCGTCGAACCGCCGTCGCGTCAATCGCCTTTGCGTTTCCGGTTGTTTCTGACGGTGGCCGGACTGGTCGTGGTAAGGGTGACTTTCGGTTCTGGGGGTGGCAACAGTGGATCAATCAGGTCATCGTCGTCATGCGCAGTCGCATCTTTGGCTTTGGCGGACGGCGCAGTGGCAGTGATGGTGATGACGATAGCATCTCCAGCCTTGTTCACGTCAGCTTCCGCGAGGAAGGAGGTCGAAGGAGGATGGCGCAGCAATTCTTCGGCCAAGGGGTCTTCAAGCATTTGTTCTACAGTTCGACGCAGTTGACGGGCGCCGAACTCGGGCTTGTAGCCGCGTTCCAGCAACAGTTTTTCCGCATCGTCAGTCAGGCGCAGCGTGCCTCCTTTGACGCGCAGACGCTCGGAAATCTTGTCGATTTCCAGGTGGATGATCTGAGCCAGTTCAGCCGGACCGAGTTGGCGGAATACGACAATCTCGTCAACCCGGTTGAGAAATTCCGGCCGGAAGTGTTTTTTTGCGCTTTCATGCAAGCGTTCGCTCATTTTGGCGTAATCGCCGTCTGACATCACGTCGTCGCCAGCGCCGAAGCCGAGGGACATGGGTTTTCCGAGTTGTTCGGCGCCCAGGTTTGAGGTCATGACTACGATGGTGTTCCGGAAGTTGATTTGATTTCCGAGGCTGTCGGTCAGTTGGCCTTCCTCAAGAATCTGCAACAGCATGTTGCTGACATCCGGATGGGCCTTTTCGATTTCATCAAACAGCACGACGGAATAGGGCCGCCGCCGAACCCGTTCAGTCAACTGGCCGCCTTCATCATAGCCGACATAGCCGGGCGGAGAGCCGACCAGCCGGCTGACATTGAATTTCTCCATGTATTCCGACATGTCCAGGCGGATCAGGGCTTCGGGGTCGCCGAACATAAATTCAGCCAGCGCCTTGGCCAGATAGGTTTTGCCAACGCCGGTTGGCCCCAGGAAGATGAATGAGCCAATCGGCCGACGCGGGTCTTTCAACTCTGCCCGCGACCGCCGCAGGGCTCGGCTGATCGTGCGGATCGCTTCCGGCTGGCCGATGACCTGCTTGCTGATTTCGTTTTCCATGTTCAGCAGCCGTTCAGTCTCCCCTTCCTCCATCCGGGCCAGGGGAATGCCGGTCATGCTCGCGACTACGGTGCGGATTTCATCGCCAGTGATGATATGGACGACCTGCTCGCGTTCTTTTTCCCAGGCCGCCTGAGCCTCGGCAATTTTCTGCTTTAGACTTTGCTCCTGGTCGCGCAGACCTGCCGCCACCTCAAAAAGTTGATTTTTGACGGCATCGACTTTCTGTCGGTTGACTTCGGCCAGTTCGTCCTCCAGGTCAGTGATGGCTTGTGGACGACTTGTCTCTGCCAGGTGTATTCTGGCGCCGGCTTCGTCAATCACGTCAATGGCCTTGTCAGGCAGATAGCGGGCAGGCACATAGCGTTCCGACAGAGTGACGGCGCTGGTCAGCGCCTCATCGCTGTATTCGACATGATGGAATTCCTCGTAGCGGGGCGCCAGTCCACGCAGGATGGCGATGGTGTCGGCCGAGGACGGCGGGTGGACCATGACCGTCTGGAAGCGCCGTTCCAGAGCAGTGTCTTTTTCAATGTTTTTGCGATATTCATTGAGAGTGGTCGCTCCGACGCACTGAATTTCGCCGCGGGCCAGGGTTGGTTTCAGGATGTTGGCCGCGTCCATCGCGCCTTCAGCGCCGCCGGCGCCGACGATGATGTGCAGTTCATCCAGGAACAGGATGACCCGCCCCGATTGCCGGATTTCTTCCATCACGGCTTTCAGGCGTTCTTCAAATTGGCCACGGTACTTGGTGCCGGCCACGAGCAAAGTCATGTCCAGGGCGATGACGATGCGGTTGCGCAGCAGTTCCGGCACTTTCTGGTCATGGATGGCCTGGGCCAGACCTTCTACAATGGCGGTCTTGCCGACGCCGGCCTCGCCGATGAGCACCGGGTTGTTCTTGGTTCGCCGGCACAGGATTTGGATGACTCGTTCGATTTCCTGGTGCCGCCCAATGACCGGGTCAAGGCGTCCAGCCGCAGCCAGCTCGCTCAGGTTGCGGCCAAAGGTCTTGAGAGCAGGCATCCGTTCGACGGACGTTGAGGCTGACTGCATTTCCCGGGAGTTGGACAGATCGCCGTCACCCTGGCGAGCCTGGAGAGCCTCTGATCTGCCGTCAGACGGGCCGCTGCCGGAATCATCGTCCGACAATGGCGGCGGAGGCAGGAAATTCGGGTCTAGTTGCCGCATGATTTCCTGCCGGACTGTGTCGATGTCAACGCCGAGCGCGTGCATGATTTTTGCTGCCTGGCATTGCGACTCGCTCATCAGGGCCAGGAGCAGATGCTCTGTGCCGATGAAGTTGTAGTTCAACGCCTTGGCCTCCTTGTCAGCCAGTGCGTAGACGCGCCGCACTCGCGGCGATATCGGCAGGTCGCCAGCTTCTTTCAAGTCTTGGCTCGGGCCTTTGCCGTTAAGTTCGATTTCGCGGCGCACCAGGTCAAGGTTGAGACCCATTTTCCGCAGGATGGCGACAGCCACGCCGCGACCCAGCTGGATGAGGCCGAGCAGGATGTGCTCGGTTCCCAGGGTATCACTGCCCATATTGCGGGCTTCCTTGCGCGCCAAGGCCAGCACCTGCTGTGCCTGTGGTGTGAATTTCTTCAGTATTTCATCGTATTCTGACATAGCTTCTCCTCCATATTTTCCTCCGGGTGCTTGCGCGCCGCGTCCGCGTGAGCGAGTTCGACTGGCGCTGGGACTCCCAGTTGCTCCATTTGCATTTGCCAAGTCTGTTGTGACAAAGACAGCTTAACAAACCCAACACTATAAATATAATCCCTTAACCGACTTTTAGCCAATGCGCATCAATGTCACCAGACCGCCAGGCAAGTAATCGGCCACTCATTGATATTCGGAAATCCGACGAGCAGCGGTCTCAGGAAAGGGGCGAGGGGCGAAAGTAAGCTTGGGCTACGCTGTCCACCATGTCCACTTCTGTCCACGTCCACTCACACTAAAGTCCACTTCAGTCCACAGTCCATCGTCTACTGATGTCCATTAAAGTCCACTAAAGTCCATTGTCCACTGTCCACTAAGGTGCCTTATCCGGGCAGTCTGGCTCCGCAACTCGCCGGAACCCCAAGTATCAATCGGTGACCGATTACCCAGGCAAATAATAGGCCACTCATTTCTCTCGCTCCTCGCCCCTAA
>JAAZKI010000523.1 GCA_012799905.1 Lentisphaerota bacterium
CGACTTGCAGACCGGCGCAGCGGTTCCGGCGCAGGCTCAGTTCAGCTTCAAGGTGCCCAAAGGCGGCTTCCGTCTGTTCTATGCCCGCGGCAAGTGAAGCGCTCAAATCATAGCGCCCCGGAGCAGACGTCTGCCCCGGGGCGCGAATTTTCCGGGCGGTTTCAGGCTTGCCAGAAATCGTTGTCGAGTTGTTTCATTTTGCTGTTCAGGGCAGCCATGGCCTCGTGGTTGACAGCGCCGGTGGTGATGGCGTCAAACATCAGTGCGCCTTGGGCCCGGCAGATGTCGTCATGAGCAGGGAAGTACTCTCGGCGCAGGTAGTATGCAAACGCGACCAGCCGCCGGTCGCCGAAGGCGGCAGGGAATTCGCCCGGGACACGCTCAACCGCGACGGAGCGGTTGCTTCTGACCGCCGTGATGATGCCTTCCAGGGTGTTGGCAGCAGCGAAGACAATCGAGCAATTCAGGCCTATCCCCTCACAGCCGTGGGCGTCTGTGTTGCCGACGACCGGCACAGGCCGACCAGCCCGAACGCAGATGTCGTGCCAGAAGCTTATCGAGAGTTGATTCATTTCGCGGTGAATCTCCGCTATGTTGCCTAGACCGAGCAGTTCCAGGGCATCGAAATTGAGCTTGCGGCCCATGTATTCCAGAACCGGCGTAGGCAGAAAGAAACGCTCATGCGGCTTCCAATAGGGGTGACAAAGCACGGAAAGACCGCTGAACTCATTGATTTTGTGGAGCAGGTAGTCGCAGGATACGCATAATTGCCGCACCCGCTCGTCGCTGCCATCATCGGGAAAGTCGCGGTAAAACGGCGCGATTTCTGCGGCGAACTGCTCGGGATTCTGCTTGAGGAAAGCGGACACGCACTCTCGGCCGCCGAAATTGAGGAAATGGAGATTGTGGAGGTCGTGGAGATGGACTTCTTCTCCGGGATAGGCGCGCAGGCGGCCGCCGCATTTATCGGCAAAGGCCATGGCCAGATGCGATGGCGCTAGTTGCTTGTGGTCGCTGATGCTGATGAAGTCCAAGCCTTTGGCGCAGCTGGCAGCCGCAAAGTATTCCGGTGACGCATGGTCGTGGTTGCAGCCGGAAAAATGGCTGTGCAGATGCATATCCCCACGAAAAGGACGAAGCCCCAGGAAATCTTCGTTGAGCGAGTAGAGATGAAAGATGGCGACCGGCTTGCCGTCGCTCAGCACGCGGATGGAGTGTTCGCCTTCGCCGCGGAAAAATAATTTTACGCGGAGTGTTCCGGTGGCGGCGTCAAGGTCGCCCTCCAGTGGGGTGAAGTTCGGCCGTTGCAGATCATAGCCGTTGCCCATAGTGATGCCGGGGAGGCGACCGTCCAAAAGCAGACCGTCAGCAGCAATGGCGTCAATGGCGAGAGAGCCTTTCAGGCGGCGGAAGTCGGTGTGGGGAAACAACCCGCGGATGGTAATGACGCTGGTCTGATTGGCCGGAACAACGCGAGGCGAGAGATGATAGAGCGGAGGCATGGTTGATCCTTCTGGTTGACAATGAACAGAGCGTTGACGGCGATAGCCGGAAAACAACATGGATAAGGATGATTCCTAATGTGCGACCTCGACGCCAATTTGCAAGAGCAAGAGCAATTTTTTCATCAAAAGTAAACCAGGACGATGCTTTAGAAAGTCCACAAAAGTCCATTGATGTCCACGTCCACTCTCCATTAAAGTCCACTGCTGTCCACAGTCCATTAAAGTGTTTTGCCCGGGGCGCCGAGCTCCACAGCTTGCCGGAACTCCGAGTATCAACGGCTGACCGATTACACATTAACGCATTTGTTGTTGTTGGACAGCTTGCGCCGCTGTTGACTGTGATTATGTTTTTATTGCTGTGCAATCGTTGCCTGGGCATTTACGCTGACCAGCTCATTCGCCAAAGGCAACATGGACGTCAGCATGCAGGGAGCATCTCAAGCGACATAGGCAAAAGGAGTCTGTCGCTATTTCAGGCAGACGATACGAGCAAATAACGATGGTGACAACAGCGGAAGTAATCATTATTGGTGCTGGTGCGGCTGGATTGATGGCCGGCGTGACAGCAGGGGAAGTCGGCTTGCCCTGTCTGCTGGTGGAGCGGCGACACCGGCCTGGCCTGA
>JAAZKI010000434.1 GCA_012799905.1 Lentisphaerota bacterium
GCCCCTCGCCCCTCGCCCCTCGCCCCTACCATGGTTTTACGGTTCTGAGATCAGTTTGAGCAATTCGTCGGCGGAAATTGCGCTTGGTGTGTCATGCTCTGCCAGCAGCTGTTCGGCTAAACGGCGTTTTTTCTGGTGCAGGTCCAGGATGTTTGTTTCAATGGTATTTTGGCTGACCAGTCGATAGATGGTCACGGGCTTGGTTTGGCCGAGCCGATGCGCACGGTCCGAGGCCTGGTTCTCCACGGCGGGATTCCACCAGGGATCAAGATGAATCACATAATTAGCAGCCGTGAGATTCAGGCCGAGTCCGCCTGCCCGAAGGCTGATCAGAAATACGTCATGCTCCCCATTTTGAAACGCCGCGACTGCGGCCGCCCGTTCCTTGGTCGGCGTTGAGCCGTCCAAATAATGGTATCCCACTCCGCGTTCTTCCAGGATTGGCCGGATGAGTTCGAGATGACGAACGAATTGGCTGAATACTAATACCTTATGGCCATTTTTCAGGAGTTCGTCCAAAAGTTCTGCAAACGCCATTTGCTTTGAGCTGGCCAGGGTGGAGTCGGCTCGCACCAGTCGCGTATCGCAGACTGCGAGGCGGAGTTTCGTGATAGCGCCCAGGACATGGAAACGCAGCTGGGCCGGGTTCTGGCGCCGCAGCTCATTCAGTTCACTGACCAGGTCTCGGCGCAGAGCTTCATAAAAGGCTCTCTCCTCCTCGGATAATTCGACTGGCAGCGAAATTTCTGTTTTGGCTGGCAGTGCCCGCAGCACTTGTGCTTTAGTCCGGCGCAGCAGAAACGGGCTGATTAACGCATTTAGCTGGGAAGAGGCGGCCTGGCTGCCCTCGCGCTCAACCGGCGTCGCAAAACGTCTTTGAAAATGCCGCCTGGAACCGAGCAGGCCGGGATTGATGAAGTGAAAAATGCTCCAGAGTTCGTCGAGGTTGTTTTCGATGGGCGTGCCAGTCGTTGCCAGCCGGAAGTCGGCGTCAATCTTCAAGGCCGCCTGCGAGCGCTTGGCATTGAAATTTTTGATGGCTTGGGCTTCATCCAGGACAGCGATTCGCCAATGGACTTTGCCGACGGTTTTTTCTTCGCTCTGCAACAGCCCGTAGCTGCTGATCATGACTTTGCCGGGGCCCATGTTGTCGAGGACTTCCTGCCGGTCGCCTGGGCCAAAGAGAATGACTTCTAGGCTGGGGGCAAAGCGTTCGATTTCCAGGCGCCAGTTCATGCAGACCGACGTCGGCGCGATGACGAGCGCCGGCCCTTCTGCGGTTTTGGCGAGGATAAAGGCGATGGCCTGGATGGTTTTGCCCAGGCCCATATCGTCAGCGAGGCAAGCGCCTGCGCCCCAGGCGTCAAGCCGTGACATCCAGACATAGCCGTCGTACTGGTAGGCTCGCAGGGTTGCTCGCAAGCCGCTGGGGATTTCGGGCTGCAAGTTCTGGGCGCGGTCAATGGCTTGCAGCCGCTCCAGCCATTCCGGGGCATGGCGCAGGTCGCCGGCATCGGCCAGGAGCCGGTTTGTCAACGGCAAGGTGAACAGATGGAAACGGACGTCCTGGTCACGCTGGTCGCTGATGGCAGCGATTTCTTGCAAACGTTGGCGGAATGAATCTGTTAAACTGACAATTTGGCCATCGTCGAGTTGCAGGAAACGGGAGTTGCTGTTGTTGCGGGCGGCGCGCAATAGTTCCTGGAAGGTGACGGTGAGCTGTTCATTGACCTGCACCTCGCCGGTGACGGAAAACCAGTCGCCCTGGCTGCGGGTTTGCAGTTGGACATCGCTGAAGCTGATTGGGCGCGTCACGCGGATGGGGGCGCTTTGCGGCCATTCGACCTGGCAGTTTTCGCCAAGGGCCTGGACTTGCAGCAGGAACTCATAGCACGTTTCCGGTTCTGGCAGACGCCATTGCCAAGCGCCGTAGTCGTGGCCGGTCAGCGCCGGGCAGGCGTTCACAATCGTCTCAGCAGTCTGTTCTTCAAGGGCAGGGTTGCGGATGGTGCGCATGATGCCGCCAGACATCGGCTGCAAGAATTCACGGGGACCTTGGCCAGGTGGAAAAGGGTGCGGATGACCGGAGAACGGCCGTAAAACGAGGTCAACGACAAGGCCGCGCTCGCTGGGCGTGAGGCGGAAAACCGGCTGGCTTGGGGCTGACGCGCCAGCGATGCCGAGAAAGTCAAGGGCGATGTCTGACAGCATGGCGAATTGCTGGCTCAATTCCAGCAGCACTGTCTTTGCCGCTGGCAGGGCGGTGGGCGGCAGCGTAACGCCGTGGCGGAGGCGCGCTGACACGGCCTGGGCTTGTTGCGTGAAGGAATACAGCGCAATCTTGTTGTCCGACTCATGCTGAGCCGTCAGCCTGTGACCAGGCAAGAGCGGCGGATGCATGGTCAGGGTGACATCGCCATCCGCGGTGGACAGAAGCTGGCACCATGGCTGGGCTGAGACAATTTCGGTGGGCGTCGGAGCAGTGCCGGCGCCGCTATCCCAAAAGAGATGGGCGTGGCCGGTCAAGGCTTCGATGGCTCGGGCAGCGCAGTCTGGCGAGGATGCTTCGCCATTGGCGTTGCCATCAAGGCGATTCTCCAGGATGGCCAGGGCGAGCATGTCCTGCGCCGTGATGTGCTCTGGCCAGTCTGAAATGGCGGCCTTGGGTCGGAATGGCCTTGCCTTGCCCCATTTGCCGCTTTTGCCGAGCCGTTGCTCCATGGGCGCGGGTGCGACCTGCCCATCCTCGCCTGGCTGCAAATGCCATACGAGCCGATTGTCAGTGTCTTTTGCCGGCTTAGCGAGAATGTCTTGCAGTTCAGCCAGCGTGTCAAGCCAGGGGTGGCAGACGGCGACGCAATCAATCAGGGTGTGCCGGCCAGCATTGGCGATAGCTGATTCGCCGCTGGCCAGGCGTCGCGCCATTTCGCGGCAGGTCTCAGCCAAGGCGTCGTAAGCGCCATTTTCCGCCATGGCGGTTACGCGCCGCAGCTGTTCCCGCAGCTCCGGCGCGGGGCAGTCTTGCAGCCAGTAGGAAATCAGAGCATGGAAAAATTGATGCAGAGGCTTATCTTCGGCGATCATCTGGCTGGCGTTGGCCGGGGGCTCAGGCGGCGTTTGTCGACGCAAGCGGGAAACCAGGGTGCGCAGGTGCTGGCAGACGGTCGCCCTGGTCGGATTCAAGCCGGCCAGGTCAATGTTTTTGGCGGCCAGACTGAGGCTGAGCTCGGTTTTTTCCCGGAGCAGAGCGAAGATGTAGTACAGCCCGCCGACTGTATGAAAGTAGATGGTCTTGGCGCCGTCGTGCTGGCGGATGGCGTGCAGCGTATTTGCGAACAACATTCGAGCGCGGGAATATTCCCCATGCTCGAAGGCTATCCAGGCCGCTCGCAGGTCAGCGGCGGCGCCATCGCAAAGCACCAGCAGGTTCTCAGCCTCGGCAAGCCGTCCTTGCAAAATCATTTGGTCAATGAGCGGCAGGATGGCGCTCAAATGCACTTCATACCGGCGAGCAAAGACTACTTCTTCCAGGGTCTGGGAGGAGCGCAGGCGATTCATCAGGTAGGTCTGATAGTCCCATGCACAGACCGACAGCAGCAGGGGCGGCAGCTGCATCAGCCAGTCACGCTCCAGGCCAGCGTCCAGAAACGAAAACGCATCGTCGCCAGGGGCGTCAGGCGGCGCAAAACGATAATATTCATGGTAGAGCAATTGCACCCGCTCTTCTTGCTGCGAGTAGAAGGCGTTGCGGAGGTCTCGGCGCAATGCCGCTGGGTCGGCCTGGCTTGGGTCAGCCGGACTCAGGCACATGGTGAATTCCCCGGCCACAGCGTAGTTTTCCGGCTGGGACAGCAAGTCGCGCGCCAGGGCTTCGCGCTCGCTTTCCGCTTGCCCTGCTGAGTCCTCTATTGCCGCTGTCAGTCGTCGTTGCCGTTGGGCCGGGGTCAATTTCGCCAGGCGTGGAAAGGCCTCGGCGACAGCGTCAACGGCCAGCAAAGAGTTGAACTCTGATATGGACACGGGCTGGCAGGCAACCGCAAGAAAAGTCATCATTTCGCGGTTGGTTGCGTTCGTCCTCGTTGGCTTGCCACTCAATCTTTTGTCGCCTCTCTTCGACGTCCAAAAACACCAGCGATTTTTGGTGTTGGTTTGCGCCTGGTCTTATCCTAGAGCCTCGGCCAGTTTCAGGCCTTTGCGCGCCATATTGAGAAAGGCCGGAAATTGGTCGGCTTCAGTGGCTGCTTCCACCAGCATCTGGAAACCGGGAATGATGAATTGACGATACCACTTCAGGCCGTCCTTGCCCCAGAGTTTTCCATAGGCTCCGAGAGCTTGCAGAAGACGCTGGCAAGCCGCCGCGTGCAAAACGAATTTTCCCGGCGGGATGCCTCCCAGTTCGCGGACTTTGCTGCAGTATTCCTGCCAGGCTGCCATGCGGATGTCCCGCGGCAGGCATTGGTAGGGGTCGTAGAGCAGCGAGCCGAGGTCGTACGCCGCGCAGCCCAGGCGCATGCCCTGGAAGTCAATCAAATACGCTTCGCCGTCCTTGACTTTGACATTGGCGCTTTGCAGGTCGCGATGGATCGGCACTAAGGGTTGCCGCAGCAGCACTGAACGGATTTGGCAATAGTCATGGGCGGCTTCGCTCCAGAGCTCCGGAGCATGCAGGTACGCGTCTAACATGTTGTTGCGGAAGTAATCGCGCTCCCAGTCGTAAAGCCCCTTGGTAAAGCCCTTCTGCAAGGGCAATTCCTCCAACCGCACAGCCTGGTCGCCAAGAACGTGCAGGCGAGCAATCTGATCCACGACTTGCAAAAGAAAATTTTCGCGCAATTGCTGCGGCGCGATTTGGAGGTCGCTTTGGCCGAGGTCGCGGGACACGATTTCGAAGGTGTCAGCTAAATGCAATTTAATGGCTGGGACATGGATGCCGAGGCGGTCGAGGAAGTCGCTGATTGCGGCAAAGCCGGCATTTTCGCGGCGGTCGGGGTTGTATGCGCACCAGACCCAGGTCTGGTCACCGCAGCGGATGCGGCTGTATTTGCGGCCGCTGCCCTGCTTTGCCAAAGGCTCCATGACAGCGCGCGCCGGGTCCAGGCCGAGGGTGATGAAGACGCGCGGGTCAGGCCGGCGCTCGTCAGTGATGGGCTTTGGCGGCTGTACGTCATTGCCGACGAGAATCCCGTCAGCATACAGCAATGGCCTGGGCAGCCGGGTGTAGTCCCAGAGTACGACATTGTGGAGCTGGGAGCCGGCCGGGACGCCGATTTCAACGCCCAGGCCCAGCGCGCCGGTGCAGTTGACGCCCTTCAACTCCAGTTCAAAGCGCCGCTGCGCCTGTTCTGCCTGGGCCTGCCGCAGACGCCGGTGCTGCCCCAGGGCGCAATCCGCCACATCGCCATGCGCCCGGATGTATTCCTGGGCAGTGCCGATGTCAGACCAGTAGACTTGGCGTTTGGCGACTACGGCCTGGACTGGCAGGCCGGCGTCCAAGGCGCGTTGATAGGCGTCAATAATGTCTGGCGCGGGGCTGTCATCCAGGTAGTCAAGCACATCACGGCGGAAGATATGGACACCGGAAAAGGTGTAGGCGCCATGTTCGCGGTCGCGGAATTTGATGATGCGGCCGTCATGGTCAAGGGAGACAGTCAGGGGGCCGCGGCCGGGAATCAGCAGGCAGGTGATGGCGGCCTGCTGCTCCTGGTGAGCGGCGATCAGGCTGCTGAGGTCATAGTCTAAGATGACATCAACGTTGTGAACAAGAAAATGCTCGGCTTCCGGAAGCAGACGGATGCCTTGGCGGAGCCCGCCGCCTTGGTTGAGGAGCGATGCTTCCATTGACACCCGAATGTCCCAGGAATTCGCCAAAGACAGGCGGCGGCACGCTTCGTACACGCGGTCGCCTTGATACGAGGCGTTGACAACGATTTTGTCCAGGCCGGCTTCATGCAGACAGGAAGCCGCCAGTTCCAAGAGCGGCACCCCGCAAAAGGGAATCAGGGCTTTCGGCCGAGTCAGGGTGGCCGGCCGCAGGCGCCGGCCTTCTCCGCCGGCAAGGATGAATCCGCTGATTGTGGTCATGGCTGTCAAGGGGCTGCTGAAAAGAATGAATCGACTTCCAGAGGCGGCGATACGCCGCCGCATCAAGACTACTATAAGTATTTATTGCGGTTTTATCTATGCACGGGTTCGCAATTTGCTAAAATAGAGGTTGTTTTGCGGGCGAATTCCTGGCTGGTGAATGCTGCCATGTCAGCAGCGCCCTGCTGGCCGAGGCGGTCGGCCAGCGCCGGGTCGGTCAGCAGGGATTCCAGGGCGCGGGCAAAAGCCTTGGTGTCCTTGGCGGGGACGAGAATGCCGTTGCGTTCATGGTGGAGCCATTCGCGGACGCCGCCGACGTCGAAGGCGACGACGGGCACGCCCATGGCCATGGCCTCCGGGCCGGTCATGCCGAATGGCTCCTGCCAGCGGGACGGAAAGGCCATGACCGCGGCTTGCCGGTAGAAGCGTTCCGGCGTCAGCGTAAAGCCCGGGAAGTCAACTCGGTCGGCGATGTCGAGGCGCTCCGCCAGCCGCCGGCAGAAGTCGAGGTCGCCGCCGTCTCCGACGACGGTCAGATGCCACGGACAGGAGAGTTGCGCCACTGCTTGCAGCAACAGGTCGACGCCTTTGCCGCGAATGATTTGTCCGACATACAGAATTTCCCCGGGTCGCCTCGGTTCAGCGGTTGCTGTCGTCGTCAGTCGGCAGTCAACCAACGGCGATAACTTGCGCAGGCGGTTCGGCGGAAAGCCGTTGGCAACTAAATTGCCGAGCATGTAATCCGAGCCAGCCAGGACTAGGTCGGCTTGACGGACGAAGGACAGGTTGCGGCGGAAATCGCGCCAGCTGGCCTGCCGGGCAGCGGTCAGACCGCACGGCAGACAGTAGGCGCCGCAAGGCAACGGGCAATTGATTCTCTTGAACGGCAGATACTTATGGCGGCGAAAACAATAGTAGTCGTGGTCATGCACATAGAGGGCGGTTGGGATGCGTCGAGCCAGGGCAGCGGCCGGCGCGCAGTCGCGGCATTTGTGCAGCCATAGCCAGTCCGCCCCGGAACAGCGGTGGGACAAGGCCTCGGCGCCATAGTCAACCGTCGCGAATGGCGTTCGAAACAGGTCTGGGTCGCGGCCAGGAAGGTCAAAGACGCCGCGGCATTCGACGCCAGCAGCCTGCAAGGCCTGTGCGGCCTGAAACACAAAACGCTCGACGCCGCCTTGAAAACCTCCGATAGTGGAATAAAAAACAATGGTGAGCGGCATGCCGCAGTCTCCACAGTTGGCTTTAGCCTCGACGTCTGAATTTTTTGGCAAAGGCGATGATTTTCTGGCGTTCAGGTGGTTGCAGGCAGGTGAACCAGCCGACAATCAGGCAGGCGCCGCCAATGACGGCCATAGCCACTATAATCAGGGGGAAATTCCAGTTCCCGAGGGGGATGTCCCTGACCAGCAGCCAGGCTGCGACCAGGATCGGCAGAACCGTCACCAACGGAGGCAGGTAAACACGCAACAGGTAGCGCCAGAATCCAATGCCGGTATGGCGGACAGTAGCCGGCAGGAAGATGAACAAGGAGATAGCGGCGTTCGACCACAGCGTCCCATGCGCGACGCCGACGACGCCAATGTGGTACACCAGGAAAATGCTCAGGCTGAGATTGGCCACGCATTCCAGCACCGCAGCACTGGCCAGCAGCCGGTGATGGCCAGTCATCAGCAGCAATTCCCAGGGAGCGTCCCGGAACGCGGCGAATAGAAGGGAGTTGAAAATCATCAGCGTCATGATGGTCGTCACGGTCGTGTCTTCGACATGCAGCCAGACTTTGAGGATGGCTGGCCCCAGCGGTAGAAATACGGTCAGCGCAGTCAGGCCGAGAAAGACCGATAAACGCTGACTGGTCAGCAAGAGCTTTTGCAATTCGCTGGTGCGGCCGGCTTTGTGCAGCATGGCGGCAGTCGGCCCGAGCGTTTCCTGGAATTGGTAGGTGCCCAGGCGCATCAGGGTGGGAATGCGCGTGCCCAGCTGATGGATGGTGACCATGGCCATGCTCAGCATGGAACCAATAATCAATGGCGCAGTCCTAAACAAGACCAGACGGGCCAGGGCCATGAGATAGATGAAGGCGCTGAAGCTCATGATTTCCTTGAGCACGAGTCGGTTCACTTTGGTTGGCCGCAGCTGCAGCCAGGGCAACAGCCGTTTTATGACGGCGTACATGATCGCGTTGGCAGCCAGGTTGTTGAGGGTGACAAACGTCGCCACCGCGAGTAGCGACCCGCCTAGCCGAAAAATCAGCCAGATGCCGATCAGCTCAGAAATCTGGTTGAGGATGATGGCCCAATTGCGATAGTGCAGCCGTTGCAGGCCAGTCAGAATCTCCGGGATAATGCCGGTCGGGAAGACCACGGCGCAGCCCAGGCCAGTGATGAGGAAAGTGAGCTGATAGTAGGTGTGATCGCCAGCCGGAAGCTTGAGCAGGGACGGCAAAAACCAGGCCCCGACTACGGTCAGAAGGGCGATTATCGCACCGATGCATAGATAGCTGGTCAAAACAGCCTGAGCAACACGGGAAAAACGCTCCTTCTCGCCGGTGGCAGCCGACTCGGCAGCGTATTTCTGCACGGTTTTGCCAAATCCAAGTTCAAACAGCAAAATGTACCCAAACACCGTCCACAGCAGGGTCCAGAAGCCATAATAGTCTTGGCCAAGGTTGAAAAGGAGAATCCGGGTGAGGAAAACCGCCTTGAGAAGACGGATGGCCAGCCGTAAATAATTAGTCAAGGCGCCGCTCCACATTTGCTGCAACAGCGAGCCGCGGGCCGCAAAAGACGAGCCGGAGGACGCAGCCGGCGCCGGGGAGTCGGGCGAGGATGAGGTGTTATGGGTAACAGGAGATGGGTCTGACATGGGCAAATGAGCCTCTGACGGTCAAGCAGGAAATTGATGATATTGACGGATATGGCAGAGCGCCATGTTATAGTTTACTGCCTCAAAGCAGTTATTGCCAAGCCGCAACCCACGGAATTAGGGGCGAGGGGCGAGGGGCTTTGTTTTAGGGGCGAGGGGCTTTGTTTAGGGGCGAGGGTCGAGGGGCGAGGGTCGAATGCTGAATGCTGAATGCTGAATGTTGAATGCTGAATGTTGAGGCGCATTTCATAATTCATAATTCATAATTCATAATTCATAATTCATAATTCATTAGGGGCGAGGGGCGAGGGGCGAGAGTGAGCTTGGACTACTCTGTCCACTCTGTCCACCATGTCCACTCTGTCCACACCGTCCACAGCAGCGGTGTGGCAGAAGCGCTGAAAACATGTTGTCGAGATAGCCATTATCAATGACTGCCCCCATTGCCCAGAAATGTGAAAAATATATTAATCTTTTTAGATTTTATGTCCCGGGACATGGAAAAAACCATTTTCCGGGATATATTTTTTACTTCACCTGTCGACACTTTCGACAGCCCCCCCCTTCTGCCCGCCTTGATTGAGGGGGGGACGTATATCTATCATGACTTCCCTAAACCCATAACCCACTCCCAACCCAGACAGGTACACCAGCATGTCAACTTCCTCTCAATTCGCTGACATCGGCACCGCCCTGATCCTGATGATCGCCGGCATGGGCATGACCTTCCTCTTCCTCATGCTCCAAATCTGGTGCACAGAAAAGACCTCAAAAATCTCCGCTCGCTTCTCCCATCTCGTGCCTGATTCCGAGCCGAAGAAAAGCAGCAAGCCGGCGCCAGCCGCACCGGCCGCTGACGAGGGCGAAGTCGTCGCCGCCATCGCCGCTGCCATCCATGCCACTAGAAGCTGAATAATACGCCATTTGTTTCTTCCCAATATTCACCCCTCCACCATAGACGAGGACTCCTGTCAATGAAAAAAATCCGCTTCATGGACACGTCATTCCGCGATGGCTTTCAATCTGTGATTGGCGCCCGCGTGATCACCGCCGACTTTCTGCCTGCCCTGAGGGCGGCCGTTGATGCCGGCATTACCCACCTAGAAGTCGGCGGCGGCGCACGTTTCCAAAGCCCCTATTTTTACTGCGGCGAAGACGCTTTTGATTCCATGGACCTGATCCGCAAGACGGTCGGCCCGGAGGTCAACCTCCAGACCCTGGCGCGCGGCATCAATGTCGTCGGCCTGTCCTCGCAGTCCAGCGACATGATCAACCTGCATGCCAAGCTGTTCAAGAAACACGGCATCACCACCATCCGCAACTTTGACGCCCTCAACGACGTCCGCAATCTCGAATATTCCGGCCGCTGCGTCTACAACAACGGCTTGCAGCACCAGGTGGTCATCACCCTCATGGGCCTGCCGCCCGGCGTCAGCGAAACCTATCCCCACAGCGCCAAATTCTATTGCGACCGCCTGGAAGCCATCCTGGAGAACGAGCTGCCGTTCCATAGCCTCTGCTTCAAGGATGCCTCCGGCACATGCACCCCGAATGTCATCCGCGACACCGTCAAGCGCGCCCGCGAAATCCTTGACGCGGCCGGCAAAAAAGACTGCCCGATTGAAATGCACACGCATGACACTGCTGACATGTCAGTGGCCTGCTACATGGCTGCTGTCGAAGCCGGCGCCGAAATCATCGACCTGGCCATGAACCCGATGTCCGGCGGCACCAGCCAGCCTGACATCCTGACCATGTGGCACGCCTTCAAGGGCACTGACTACACTCTTGATATCGACTACGAAAAAATCCTGCGTGCGGAAGACGAATTCGAGAAGGCGATGAGCAAATACATGCTGCCGCCGGAAGCGAAGAAGACCAACCCCCGCATCACCTTGTCGCCGATGCCCGGCGGCGCACTCACTGCCAACACCCAGATGATGCGCGACACCAACTGCCTGCATCTCTTCCCGCAAGTCATCAAGGCCATGCGCGAAGTAGTCGAACGCGGCGGATTCGGCACCTCGGTCACGCCTGTTTCCCAATTCTATTTCCAGCAGGCATTCACCAACGTCACCCAGGGCGCTTGGAAGAAAATCACCGACGGCTATGGCAAGATGGTGCTGGGATACTTTGGCCGCACCCCGTCAAAGCCTGATCCGGAAATCGTCAAGCTGGCGGCTGAGCAGCTCGGCATGGAGCCGACGACGGAAGACCCACGCCTGCTCAACGATAAAAACGAGAAGCTCAGCACCGCTTACTACACCGAGCAACTGAAGAAAAATGACCTGCCCGTCACTGAAGAAAATATCTTCATCGTCGCCTGCTGCGAGGATAAAGGCCTGGCCTTCCTCAAAGGCGATCGCCCGATGGGCTGCCGATTTATTGAAGACACCGCAAAGAACGCTAACTCCAATGACAAAAAGGACAAAAAGACTAACATGGCTACCAACAACGCTCCTGCCTCCTACACTGTCGTCGTCAATGGCAAGCAGTATCACGTCGATGTCGTCCCTGCCGCTGCTGGCGCCGCCCCGGTCGTGACCAATGTCCAGCCTGCCGCCGCTCAGGCTGCCGCGCCAGTCGCTGCCCCAGTCGCCGCGCCAGTCGCTGCCCCAGCCGCCGCGCCTGCCGTCCCCGCTACTGGCACTGAAATCACTGCCCCGATGCCGGGAACCGTGCTGCGCATCCTCGTCAGCGTCGGCCAAGCCGTCAAGAAGGGCGATGACATCGTGGTTCTGGAAGCCATGAAAATGGAGCAAGCACTGAAGGCGACGGAGGACGGAACGGTCGTCGCCATCAACGTCAGCCAGGGCGATACAGTTGACGCCGGTGATGTGCTCGCAGTCATCTAAACCCTTGTCCCAGCGCCTCGGCCGCAGTTCGACCGGGGCGCTGCGCCGCAGGGGATAAAGCCGTCAAAGGAGACAACCTGGCCAACAGATAAATGACGGCAGGATGCCCGCTCTTTCCATTGCCATTGCATCAGGGGATTTCCCCGTTAGGAGAATTTGTATGCTGAAAAAAATAACCACGCTTCTGGGCATCGTCGCCATGTTCGGCGGCATCCTCCTGAACGCCCAGGAGAACCAGGCAGCCGCCAGCGCTGACCAGGTGAAAGCCGTCTGCGCCGCTTGTGCAGAACTTAATTGCAAAGCGACTTGCCCGCAGCAATCTGCCATTGCGACGTTCAATAACGAATTCCAAGTCGCCGGCATGAACCTGAAGAGCAACGACGGCGTCTTCGAGATGGTGCAGGACCCAGAGACCGGCATCGTCCAATGCAAGTACGTCTGGCCGACCTCGGCTGTCGTCTATCAACTGTCCATGCGGAAAGACCAGGACGTCAACTCCGGCCGCCCGCTGTGCATCCTGAAAATCAACTCTGCCAGTGGCGAAGATAAGGGGAAAATTCCGAATCGCTCCAAGGCCGAAGTCAAGGCCGGAGTGGCCGCCAAAATTCTGAAAGTCAACTTTGCCGAAGGCGAGACCATCCAGCCCGGCGAGGTGTTCTACGAATTTGTGCCTCAGGTGATTTCACATGATTCGGTCACCCCCAGCGCCAGCCATCCCATCAGCGTCAAGGAAATGTTGGTGAAGCTGTGGGAAAGCACCGGCATCTATTCCTTCATCCAGCAGACCCAGCTGGAATGGACGCTTGGCATCGGCAAGGCGATCATGATCTGCGTCGGCCTTGTCCTTATCTACCTGGCGATTGTCAAGGACTTCGAACCCCTGCTGCTGATCCCGATTGGCTTTGGCGCTGTTATGAGCAACATCCCCTTGGCTGAAATCGCTGCGCCGGACGGCATCCTGGGCGTTCTCTTCAAGGGCATTGACCTCGGCATCTATCCGTTGCTGATCTTCCTCGGCATCGGTGCGATGACCGACTTCGGGCCGCTCATCGCCAATCCGAAGACCGCCCTGCTCGGCGGCGCTGCGCAGCTCGGCATCTTTGTCGCCCTGCTCGGCGCAGTGCTCATCAGCGCCTTCACCCCGGATTACATCATCAACTTCAGCCTCAAGGACGCTGCCTCCATCGGCATCATCGGTGGCGCGGATGGCCCGACCGCCATCTTCCTGGCTAGCCGCCTGTCCCCGAACCTGCTCGGCTCCATCGCTGTTGCGGCCTACTCCTACATGGCCCTGGTGCCAATCATTCAGCCGCCCATCATCCGCATGTTCACAACCCCGGAAGAACGTAAAATCCGCATGAGCCAGATGCGCAAAGTCAGCAAACTCGAAAAGATCATCTTTCCGATCATGATCACGCTGCTTTGCTGCCTGCTGCTGCCCTCGGCCGCACCGCTGATCAGCATGCTGATGCTCGGCAACCTGATGCGCGAATCAATGTGCGTTGACCGCTTGAGCGACACCGCCCAGAACGCCCTCATGAACATCGTCACCATCTTCCTCGGCCTCTCAGTCGGCTCCAAGCTGTCAGCTGACAAGTTTCTCAACTTTGAGACGCTTGGCATCCTGCTCCTCGGCCTGATCGCCTTCTCGTGCGGCACGGCCGGCGGTGTTTGGATGGGCAAGTTGATGTGCCGGCTCACTGGCGGCAAAGTCAACCCGATGCTCGGCGCTGCTGGCGTGTCGGCTGTGCCGATGGCGGCTCGCGTCGTCAACAAGCTCGGCCTGGAAGAAGACCCGCAGAACTTCCTGCTCATGCACGCCATGGGTCCGAACGTCTCCGGCGTCATCGGCTCGACCGTTGTCGCCGGCGTTCTGCTCTGCGCCCTCGGCTGACCTTTCCGCCACGTCGGCCGACAATTCTATCCATCTGGGCGTGCCCTCCCTTAGCCGGCGGGCACGCCCTTTTTTGCAATTTCAGCCATGACCTCCAGCCCTCGCCAGCAACATCTGATTGCGGCTGTCCGCAGCAAGAATGACCTCAACAAGGTCATTCGCACCAGCATCCAGAACGTCTTCATCCTATCCAGCGACCTCTGCCAGCTGGAAGACCAATGCCGCACCCTGCACCGCGCCGGCAAAAACGTCTTTCTGCATCTTGACTTGATTGACGGGCTGAAGGGCGATGCCAGCGGCATCCGCTTCGCCTCGCAACATTTCAAGATCACCGGCATCATTAGCACTAAGCCCCACTGCGTCAAGCTGGCCAAGGAAGCCGGATTGCTCGCTATCCTGCGCGTCTTTGTCCTGGATTCCTCAGCCCTGAAGACCGGCGCCCAGAACGCCCAGCTCTGCCGCCCGGACTTTGTCGAGGTGCTGCCAGGATTGTCCCCGAAAATCATCCGCCTGGCCCTGAAGACGTTCACTGCGCCCCTGATTGCCGGCGGCCTGATCCAGGAAAAAGACGACATGACCGAAGCAATCGCTGCCGGCGCCGCTGCCGTGTCGACCAGCAATTGGAACCTCTGGGAAAATCCTGACCTGTAGCACCTGCGGCGAAACCACCAGACCAAGTCGCGAGTCCACGCGCAAGTTCGCCTGCCCAGGTAAATAACCTTAAGACAAAATTTCCGTGTATTCCGTGTATTCAGTGGTTATAAAACAACCATAGACAAAATTTCGTGCCCTTTCGTGTTTTTCGTGGTTAAAAAATAGGTTGTGGAGTAGTCCACCCTAAGTTTTTTCGTGTTTTTCGTGGTTAAAAAATAATCGTTTATGGGCGCGCTCTTTCTGTGGACTTCGTCCGTTCCACCACTACAGTAATCTCCGTCCATACATCTGACCACTCTTTCCTCCCGCTTCTCGCTTTCAATCAGGACAGACCATGAATCTCAGCATCATCGGACTGCCGCAAGTCGGCAAAAAAACTGTCTTCCAGCTTCTCACCGGCATCGCCGCTGACAAAGCTCCATCCAAAGACGGCATCATCCACGGCGTCGCCCAAGTACGCGACCCGCGCATTGACGTGCTCAGCAATATGTTCAAGCCAAAACGAACCAAGTACGCGGAATTCGAAGTCGCACTGCCGCCGGACATCAAGCCGGACAGCGCCCGTTCCGCCGCCTGGCTGGACCCAATCCGACGCACTGACGCTCTCGTCCACGTAGTTCGCGCCTTCGAGTCCGAACACGTGTTCCATATCCTCAATGATGTCAATCCGAGCCGCGATATCGAAACCGTTGACCTGGAATTCCTGTTCGCTGACCTGGCCATGACCGAATTGCGCCTGGAGCGCATCAACAAGGAAATGCGCATCAAGCCGTCCCCTCAAAAAGAAAAAGAAAAGGACGTCATCAGCCGCTGCCATGCCCAGCTGGAAGCGGAAAAGCCGCTGCGCAATCTGGAGTTCTCCGAGGAGGAAATAAAGCTGATCCGGTCGTTGCAGTTTCTGACTCTCAAGCCAATGGTGACGGTCATCAACGTCGGTGAAGACATCGCCGCCGAAGAAAAGAAATTCGCCGAGCTTGCCTCTACCCTGCAACAGCGCGGGGACACGGTTGTGTTCCTGAGCGCCGCCATTGAGCAAGAACTGGCGGAAATGACAGAAGAGGAACGCGCTGATTTCATGGCGGAACTCGGCCTCACCGAACCTGCCGCCCACCGCCTGTCCCGCTCTGCCTGCCAGTGCCTTGGCCTGATCAACTTCTTCACCTGCGGCCCAGACGAAGTCCGCGCCTGGCCACTCACCAATGGCGCAACCGCACCAGCAGCAGCA
>JAAZKI010000320.1 GCA_012799905.1 Lentisphaerota bacterium
GAGAGGCTTTTTCTAGGGGCGAGCGGCGAGGGGCGAGGGGCGAGGGGCGAGCGGCGAGCGGCGAGGGGCGAGGGGCTGAATGCTGAATGCTGAATGCTGAATGCTGAATGCTGAATGCTGAATGCTGAGGCGCATTTCATAATTCATAATTCATAATTCATAATTCATTAGGGGCGAGGGGCGAGTAGACGATAGAAGATATGAGGAGAAGCATAATATGACCATCATCATCGGTGAAAACCTGCATTGCAGCCGTCTTTTCAAACGCAGTGGTGCGCGATGCCAAGTTGTTGGCGATGCGGTTCGCGTCCTGTGGCAAGACGAAGCAAATGAACAGCGCTCTTTTGCGGTTCCGGCCGCGTATGACGGCGATAAAATCCGCCACGTCGCTGCTGCCCTGGCAGCCGCTATGCAGACAGAGGATCAAGAGGCGTTGGCATACCTTTGCCATGTCGTCCAAACCCAGGAAGAAGCCGGCGCTGATGTCATTGATGTCAATGTCGATGAATTCAGTTCGTCGCCGGAGCAGAACCTCATCGCGATGGAACACCTTCTCGGGCTGATTCTGGAGTGGACTGAGCTGCCGCTGGCGATTGATTCCTCCTCAACCGAAATTCTGGCGCTTGGTGCGCGGCAAATGCAGGAAGCTGGCCGCATTTTCATTTTGAACAGCGCCAGTCAGGAGCGCCCGCAGGTGCTGGAGCTGGCGGCAACACACGGCGGCGGCGCGGTCGTCTCCGCAGCTGGCGGCATGCTGCCGAACAACGCCGAGGATCGCCTGGACGCATTGCGGCCGCTGGTGCAACAGGCGCAAGCCGCTGGCCTGCCGCTGACCAAGTTGTTTCTTGACCCCCTGGTTCTGCCGGTCGCGGTTGACTGCAGCCAAGGTCCCGGCTTTCTGGAGGCATGCCGGATGCTGCGGGAGGAATTCGGCCCAGAAGTGCATATCACCGGCGGCATCAGCAATGTCTCGTTTGGACTGCCCGAACGCCAGCTCCTCAATCTCTGTTTCCTGCGGATAGCCGAAGAGTGCGGCCTGGACGCAGCGATCTTCGACCCGCGGCAACTGGCGCTGCCTAAGGACACGCCAGACGCATTTTTAGACGCAGCGAAAGATGTCCTGCTCGGCAAAGATGACTTTGCCATGAATTTCCTCGCCATCGTCCGCCAATAGAAACCTGACCGGCGGCGACCGGACAGCGCACCGCCACCACACCATCACCTTCAGCGCAGGATCAGCATGACTTGGAATCACCTGAGCATGGCGATGCTGACCGACATCGGCAACGTCCGGGAAAACAATGAGGACGCCGGCTGTTTTGACGTTGCGCGCGGCTTCTGCGCGGTGGCGGATGGCGTCGGCGGCGGCGCGGCCGGGGAATACGCCAGCGCAACCGTCGCCAACGCCTTGAAGGCAGCCATGGCCGCGTTGTCTGACGACGCCACGCCAGAAGAACGCATCGGTGCCATGAAAAACGCCATCGCCAAAGCCAGTTACGACATTGCCGACTATGCGGAAACACATCTGTATAGCAGCTGCGGCACCACGGTAGTCGTCCTGCTATTCAGCCCCTGGCATCCGGACGAGGCGACAGCCCTGCACGTCGGCGACAGCCGAGTCTACCGACTGCGCAACGATGAGCTGACGCCGCTGACGCAAGACCACACCATTGCTGCTGAAGTCGGCGTCAGCGAACACGAACTCCCCCGCATTTACCGCGACATGCTCACCAGAGCCGTCGGCATGGTCTCTGACAGCGACATTGAACGGACTCCTGTCAACGTCCGGGCTGGTGACCTCTTCCTCGTCTGCACGGACGGCCTATTCAAGGCTTTGCCCCCCGATTATCTCCAACATCTTCTCTGTGCCAACCGTGGTCTGCCGGCGCCAGACTTGGCAGCGCTGCTAATGCGGGAGACATTATCCCGACGGGCGCCGGACAATGTCACCTTCGGCATCGTCAAGGTCGGCGCCCTGCCCCCAGCGCGCCAGGTCACCCCGGACGATATCGCCCGCGAAAGGGCCGCATACCGCAAGCACCTGTAATTTTTAGGGGCGAGGGGCGAGAATAGGGGCGAGGGGCGAGGGGCTTTTTCTAGGGGCGAGGGGCGAGGGGCGAGGGGCGAGTTGAGCTTGGATTACGTTGTCCGCCATGTCCACCATGTCCACAGTTGCAAGCGTCAAATGACAAGTTGCGGCTCTGCTGGTGGCAAATTTGGAAACATGGATTATGTTATTTAATTCGTCGATTTTGTGTGCTTATGGTATGACTGGATCATAACGGTATATGGGGCACCTGTCCCAAGTATGATTTGGCGGCACATGCATCGACCTAGGAACCACAGTATCATGGATAAAGAGACCAAAGCCCGTCTGATCAAGGAGTTCCAGCGTTCTGAGAACGATGTCGGCTCCTGCGAAGTCCAGATTGCCTTGACCACCCAGCGCATCAACGAATTGACCGAGCACATGAAAGTCCACAAGAAGGACTTCAGCACCCGCCGCGGCCTGGTCGCCCTGGTCAATCGTCGGCGCAAGCTGCTGTCTTATCTAATGCGCGAAGACTACGAGCGCTACAGCACGCTGATCAAGCGTCTGGGGCTCCGCCGCTAAGACGCCCTTTGGACCAGCCAATCCCGGCGCTGATATGCGTCGGATTGGCTGGCTCACTTTTGGCCGCGCGCCAGGCTTGGCGTCACGACGTCGCGGCGACAGGATTCGCGGGGAATTAACACGTAACGTATAGGCACGCAATCAGCGAAGATTTGTCCGGGTCATTGTGGAATTGGTCGGCATAAACCCTCAGCCGCACTCTTTTTTCTCTCCGGTTGAGGTTTTATGCCGCAATTCCGCAACGGTCCAGCACCAGCGGCAGATATTCCGCTGACGCGCCTCATTCCCCTGCTCCACCCTGACGCCAAACGGCTCCGGCGGATTCCCTTACCGCCTCGGCCGCATCGGAAACCAGGGATTTGAATTGAGGAAAAAAGTACATGAGCATTGAAAAAACAACCATTGACCTCGGCAACGGTAGGCATCTTGAAATCGAGACCGGCAAAATGGCTCTTTTGTGCAACGGCTCGGTGACCGTTCGCCAGGGGGACACGATTGTGCTGGTGGCTGTCTGCGCTGCTGATCCCCGCCCCGGCATTGACTTCTTCCCGCTCCAAGTCGAATACCGCGAACGCTTTGCCGCAGCTGGCAAGATACCGGGCGGTTATTTCAAACGCGAAGGCAGGCCGACCGAAAAAGAGATTCTGACCGCCCGGATGACGGATCGCCCGCTGCGCCCGCTGTTCCCTGAAGGCTTCATCAACGAAGTGCAGGTGGTGTCAACCCTGCTGAGCGCTGATGGCGAGAACGAAGCCGACGTCTTGAGCATTCTGGGCGCTTCGGCAGCCCTGATGGTCTCTGACATCCCGTTCCACGGGCCGGTCGGCGCGGTGCGAGTCGGCCGCGTCAACGGCAAATTCATCGCTAATCCGACCCATCCGGAAATGGCGGCCAGCGACATTGATCTGGTCTACGCCGGAATTGCTGGCAAGGCGATCATGATCGAAGGCCGGGCGGATGAAATCAGCGAAGAAGAACTGCGCGATGCGATGGTCTTTGCCGACGGCATTGTCCGCAAGCAGATTGACGCCCAAAAAGACGTGGCCGCACGCGTCAACAAGGCCAAAATGGCCTTTACGCCCAACCTCCCTGCCCCTGATTTCCTGGCTGCGGCAGAGGCCTTCTGCGGCGACCGACTGACTGCGGCCTGCTCAGCGCCAGATAAACTCGCGCGCCAGACCCAGCAAGACGAGCTCCGCGCAGAACTCGAACTGGCCCTGAAAGAAAAATTCACGGCGGCTGATGGGACTGAGCCGGAGTTTGGCCTGGTCTGGGAAATTCTTCTTGAGAAGGCTATCCGCGGCCTAGTCCTGAACCAGGGCAAGCGCCAAGACGGCCGGAAGTTGGACGAGTTGCGCGAAATCACCTGCGAAGTCGGCCTTCTGCCGCGCGTGCATGGCAGCGCCCTGTTCAAGCGCGGCGACACCCAGGCCCTGGTGACCGCGACCTTGGCTTCCAGCGGCGACGCCCAGGATTTTGACGTTATCACTGGCGGCCCGTCCAAGAAGAATTTTATGTTGCACTACAATTTCCCGAATTTCAGCACGGGTGAGGTCGGCCGTTACGGCTCGGCTGGCCGACGCGAAATTGGCCACGGCGCCTTGGCTGAGCGCTCAATTGAAGGCGCGCTGCCCAAGGACTACCCGTACACGCTTCGAGTGAACTCTGAGATTCTCGGTTCGAACGGCTCGTCTTCCATGGCGACTGTCTGCGGCGCCAGCTTGGCTCTGATGGACGCTGGCGTGCCGATTTCCGACGCCGTCGTCGGCATCTCCGTCGGCATGGTAACTGGCCCGGGTCGGCGTGAATTCCTGACCGACATTCTCGGTTCCGAAGACCATTATGGCGACATGGACTTCAAGGTCGCCGGCACCAGCAAGGGCATCACCGGCTTCCAACTCGACCTGAAGATCGCCGGCCTGGACCTGGATGGCATGTACGACGCCCTCCTCTGCAACAAGGCCGCCCGCGCCCAAATCCGCGCCATTATGGCTGCTTGCCTGGATAAGCCGCGCCCCACCCTCAGCCCCTACGCGCCCCAGATGTTCGTCATGAAAATCAATCCGGAGAAGATCGGCGCTCTCATCGGCCCAGGTGGCAAGAACATCCGCGGCATCGTTGAATCCACCGGCGCTCAGATTGACGTCGAGGACGACGGCACAGTCAAGATTTTTGCAACCGACGGGCCGAGCATGGAAAATGCCAAGAGCCAGATCGAAGCCAGCACTGGTGAAGTCGAAATCGGCAAGGTTTACTGCGGCATTGTCAAGTCCATCAAGGACTTTGGCGCCTTTGTCGAATTCATGCCTGGTCAGGAAGGCCTGGTGCATATCTCCGAGATGGCTGATCACCGGATCAACAAGGTCGAGGATATCTGCGCCCTGGGAGACAAAATTTCGGTCAAGGTCATCGACATTGACGACCGCGGCCGGGTTCGCCTCAGCCGCAAGGCTGCCATGGCGGAAGATTAATCACATTCAACTTTACTTAAACCAGAAGTTTTCCCATCAATTCGCCCTTTGGATTTCAAGAGGAAACGCCATGAAAGAGAATCTGCACCCCAAATACCAGAAATGCATTGTCAGCTGCGCTTGCGGCAATGAGTTTGAAGTCCATTCGCTGAGCTCCAAGACCAGCGTCGGCATCTGCTCGCAATGCCATCCATTCTTCACCGGCAAGCAGAAGCTGGTTGACACCGAAGGCCGCGTTGACGCCTTTAACCGTCGTTACGCCAAAGCCATGAAGAAGTAAGCTGTTCTGAATCACATCACGTGCAGAGGGGCGGCTTCAACGCAACGGCGGAGCCGCCCCTTTTTTGACCGATTTTCCCCTTGATCCCGCCAGATGGACCTAGACAACTACATTGCCAATTCCACCTCTCGCCTGGACGAAGTCGAGCGAGCGATCTCATCGTTTGACTTTGAAAAGGAAGGCCCGGACCGCTATCAGGCGCTGAACCGCGAGTATCAGCGCCTGAAGCAGTTGGTTGACTGCTGGAATGAACTGGCGAAAATCCGCAGCGACCTGGCCGGCAACGAAGAACTCCTGGCTACGACGACGGACGAGGAGCTGCACGAGCTGGTCGAAGCCGACCTCGCTGACCTGCGGCAACGCGAGCACGTCCTGGACGGCCAGCTGAAGGCGCTCATCCTGCCGCCGCATCCAAACGAAGGCAAAAACACGATCATCGAAATTCGGCCGGCTGCTGGCGGGGATGAAGCCGGCCTGTTTGCGGCTGATTTGCATCGGATGTACATACGCTATGCTGAACAGAAAGGCTGGAAAGTCAACCTCCTTGAATATCAAGACACGCCCTTGGGCGGCTTGAAAGGCTCCTCGTTCACGCTGCTGGGCGACGGCGCCTGGAGCATGATGCGCTTTGAAAGCGGCGTGCACCGCGTCCAACGCATTCCAACTACTGAGGCCCAAGGCCGCATCCACACCTCGACCGTCACCGTCGCCGTGCTTGCAGAAGCCGAGGAAGTCGATGTCCAGCTGAATCCGGAAGACCTGCGCATTGACGTTTTCCGCAGTTCTGGCCACGGCGGGCAAAGCGTTAACACCACTGACTCCGCTGTCCGCGTCACCCATCTTCCGACTGGTCTGTCGGTCGCCAGCCAGCAGGAGAAATCGCAGCATCGGAACAAGGAAATCGCCATGACGCTGCTGCGTGCGCGTCTGCTGGAAATCAAACAGAGCGCCGAGGACGAAAAGAATTCCTCGGAACGGCGCTCGCAAGTCGGGGCTGGCGACCGCAGCGAACGCATCCGCACCTACAATTATCCGCAAAACCGGGTGACCGACCATCGCTTTGACCTGACTTTGTACGATTTGACCAATATCATGGAAGGCAATCTGGACGAGCTCCTGAACGAAATCCGCGCCCTCGACGCCACCCAACGCCTGGAAACAGAACTGCTAGCTTGAAATTTAGGGGCGAGGCTTTTTCTAGGGGCGAGGCTTTTTCTAGGGGCGAGGGGCGAGGGGCGAGACGAGGGGCGAGGGGCTTTTTCTAGGGGCGAGGGGCGAGGGGCTTTTTCTAGGGGCGAGGGGCGAGGGGCTGAATGCTGAATGCTGAATGCTGAATGCTGAATGCTGAGGCGCATTTCATAATTCATAATTCATAATTCATAATTCATAATTCATAATTCGTGAGGGGCGAGGGACGCTGCCAGTCCAACCGCACATTAACCATCCTACCCAATAAAAATTAGCATAAATTTTTTCATTTATGGAGTTGACATGCTGCTGACCCGGGTTACACTAAAGGGCAGACGGGGCGCATAAGCGGCCTTGTGACGCGATTATCTCTTCCCTTTTTTGTCCGTATCAAAGGAGAAGCTCCATGAAGGGTCTGACCACAAAGCAGCAGGATATTCTCGATTTCATCGCCGAGTTTGCGCGCCGTGAGGGCATGGCGCCCACGATTTCTGAAATCAGCGAACATTGCAAGATCAAATCGGCGACGGCGTTTGCGCACATTCGCGCCTTGCAGCGCAAGGGCTACGTCAACCGCTCTTCCAAGGCGCGCAGCCTGACCTTGGTGAATGCGCCCAAGCCAACGCATTTTTCCCTGACCTTAAGCATACCGGTGCTGGGACGAATCAGCGCGGGCGCGCCGCTGCTGTCGGAACAGCACATCGAAGGGCAGATTCATTTTGATCCTGCGCTGCTGCCCCGCTCAGTCGGCGGCCACAACCTGTTCGCCCTGAAAGTCCAAGGCGAAAGCATGCGTGACCTCGGCATCCTGGATGGCGACATCATCATCGCCAAACAGACGGAAACAGCGTCTCTGGGCGATATCGTGGTGGCGATGATGGATGGCGAAACAACCGTCAAATCCCTCCATCTGACCGAGGGGAAATGGGAATTGCGGCCGGCCAATCCTGACTTCAAGTCACGATTCTACCCCCTGGATGAACTGACTATCCAAGGCGTTGTCGTCGCCTTGCAACGGACTTTCTGAGGCCGGTGAGCGCAGACCGCCACGGCAGCGGCTCGCGTTACGATGACATACAGACATGAGACAAAGCCATGATTGAAAAACTCCGAGGCGTCCTGGACGAATGCGACTTAACCGAATTAGTGGTTGACGTCAACGGCGTCGGCTACGCAGTGACCGTGCCATTGAGCACCTTTGACCGCCTGCCCGGCGTCGGCGAAACCGTCACCCTGTTCATCCACTACCAGCAACGCGAGGACAATGTCCAATTGTTCGGCTTCATCACCCGGGGCGAACGGACGCTGTTCCGGCTGTTGATCGGCGCCGTGACCGGAGTCGGGCCAAAACTGGCGCTCAATGTGCTCAGCAGCATGACCATCAACGGATTCTGCGACGCCATTGTTGACGGCGATGTGAAGACGCTGAGCAAAATCAGCGGCATTGGCAAGCGCACCGCTGAACGGATGATCGTCGAACTGAGGGATAAAATCAAGAAAATCGGCGATGATGGCAACACCCTGGACTTGATCCTGAAATCATCCCCGGGGACAGCCCTGCCCCCTGCGGCGGCAGACGCGATCGCTGCCTTGGAGACCCTGGGCATCCGCAACGACACTGCCAGCAAAGTCGTTCAACAGCTATGCAAGGAAAGCAAAGACGAGACCCCCACGGCCGAACAGCTGATCCGCAAGGCATTGGCAGTGCTGAATTCTTAAGGGGCGAGGGGCGAGCGGCGAGGGGCGAGCGGCGAGGGGCGAGGGGCGAGATGAGGGGCTTTTTCTAGGGGCGAGGGGCTAATTCCGGCACTGAAGTGCCGGCACTGGACGGAGGCGAGGGGCGAAAGCGCAAAAAACACCTATTAACCGACTTTTTGAATCGCAATCGCCGGTCTGGAGATTACAGTATTCCAGACCGGCTGGGGCCTTTTCATTTGACTGTCAAAGCAGGATTTCATAATGCCGTCGGAACGATTCATCACTTCTGAACTCAACCAACGGGAAGAAGCCTTTGAGCAGACTCTACGTCCGCAGGTTTTTGCGGACTTTCCCGGCCAGGACGGAGTCAAAGAGCGTCTGCAAATCATGGTCGAGGCTTCGCGGCAGCGCGACGAAGCACTGTCTCATCTCTTGCTGTGCGGCCCGCCGGGTCTGGGCAAGACCACCCTCGCGAACATCATTGCCAAGGCTCGCGGCGTCAATCTCAAATCGACCAGCGGGCCGGTCATTGAAAAACCCGGCGATCTGGCCGGCCTGCTGACCGGCCTGGAAGACGGCGATGTCCTCTTCATTGACGAAATTCACCGTTTGCCCAAGCAAATCGAAGAGTATTTGTACAGCGCCATGGAGGATTTCGTCATTGACATCATGCTGGAGCAAGGCGTCGGAGC
>JAAZKI010000373.1 GCA_012799905.1 Lentisphaerota bacterium
CTTCCCCCAGGCTGAAGCCTGGGGTTAAGCATGGTTAAGCACCTACGGCGCAAAAGGGCATGACTGTAAACATGATGCATTTTTGCCGGCTGAAAGCCTGTGAAGGACACGTGTCGAAAGCTCCACTGTCCATAAAAAGTCCATTGACGTCCACGTCCATTGCCACTAAAGTCCACTTCTGTCCACAGTCCATCGTCTACTTACGTCCATTAAAGTCCACTAACGTCCATTGTCCACTGTCCACTCAAGCGCCTTTCCCGGGGTGCCTGGCTCTTGGCCAACTGTCCGCTATTCATGTTCTGTTCGGCGCTTGCAAACCGTCTTTGCCGGAATACATTTATTTCCTTTGCGACGCAGCAGAAGCACGGCAGCTAGTCTTGTCTATAAAATGCTTCTGTTTAGTTTATCATCGCCTGTCCGTTTTGCAATCTCTTCCCATGCAACAGAGCCTTTGCTTCGAACGCTGACAGAACGGCCATCAAGCACGGACGCGTTCCTCTCTCAAGCCACCCACATGTCCTCATCTCCCATCATAACGCCGCGTTGGCGACCGATTGTCTTCATCCTGCTGGCGGCGCTGCTGCTCTGGGCTGTCGGGCTGACCATTTGCCCATTTCGGGCTCTGACCGGACTGCCCTGCCTCACCTGCGGCATGACTCACGCCTGGGCCGCTTTTCTTTCCGGGCGCTTTCAGCAGGCTTTTCAGTACCATCCGTGTTTTCTGCTGGCGCTTCCCGCAGTCCTGGCTTGGGCGGGACGTCGCACCCGGCTAGGCCGAGCCTGCTGGCAAAGCCGTGCGTTCTGGCTGTCCCTCCTGACAGCCCTGCTGCTCTGCTATGCTGTCAGGATGATCGTCTGCTTCCCTGACGGCCCCTACCCCATGACGATGGCTGAACACAGCCTTCTGCCCCGCCTCCCTCTCTTCTCCAACCCCGCCACCCTTCACCCCCTTCCCTAACCTGCGCCATGACCAAATTGCCCTACGCCCGCGCCACCTACGCCGTCCTCATCTCCATGTTCATCTTTGCCTGCTCGTCGAACATCATGTTCGCATGTCTGCGGCAGGCCAGTCAGACCTTCCAGGTCAGTTTCGAGGACATGACGCCGATCATCTCGGTGCAATTCAGCGGCTTTTTCCTCACCTGCCTGCTTGGCGGCATCGCTTCAGACCGCTTTGGCAAGAAGCGCGTCATGCTGCTCGGCTGCTTCCTGACCATGTTAGGCGCCCTTGGCTGGACAATGGCGTCAGGGCTCCGGGCCGCCTACGTCGGCGCTTTTATCCTGGGCATGGGCGGCGGCATCCTGGAAACCATTGGCGCCGCTATTTTAACCGACCTGCACCCAGAGCGCAGCAAGTTCTTCATGAACTTATCCCAGGCCGCCTACTGTCTCGGCGCTATCGGCTCCCCTGCCTTGATGGCCGTGCTGTTGCCGCTGGGGCTATCCTGGCGATGGTTCTTCTTTGGCAACGCCGTCATCGCTGTCATTCTTGGCGTAATGTACCAGGGGGTCACCCTGCCCAAGTCCAGCGAAGGCAGCCGCCAGCGCGGCAATCTGCGCAGCGTCATGCGCGTCCTGCCCACGATCGTCATCCCCTGCATCTGCATTTTCTGCTATGTCTTTTCGGAAATGGCCACAGCCGGATTCCTGGGTGAACGCCTGGCTCAGCTGAACGCGCCGGAAAGCATGACCATCTTCGCCCTATCGCTGTTCTGGTCGGCCATGATCCTCGGTCGCATCGCCTGCGCTTTCCTGCCCCAGAACCAGGCCTACGAGCATGTCATCGGCGCCCTCCTGCTGTTGGCTGGCCTCGCCTGCATCGCGCAGTCGATGGTTCAAACCTGGCAGGCGAGCATAGCCCTGTTCACCCTGACCGGACTGGCCTTTGCCGGCACCTGGCCGATGATCGTCAGCATGGCCTCCTACCGCAATCTCGAAGACAGCGGCGTCGCTGCCGGCATTACCATCAGCATCGGCTCACTGGGATGCATTGCCAATCCAATCGTCATCGCGCCGATCTTCAAGGCCGGCCGCCACGACCAAGCTTTCATGCTCCTGGGCTGCATCCTTCTGTTCGGGGCAGCCATGATGCTGCTGTCACTCGTGGCCAGGCTGCACAAGACACGTACCCAAACGCAACCCAACTAACCCAGCAGTCTCGTCTGAAAAAGACATAAAAAAAGCCGGGCATTAATTCCGTGGGGATATGCCAAAGGCAGTGATCTTACCTCGGGGCCAGCCCAGCTTACACAAATAGAATACCGCCGTTTTCAGTCTTGTCAAATAAAAAAAGGCAGCAGTGCCACAAAGCTATGGAGGGCAAGGGGCGAAAAACTGTTAATTTATCCGCTGATGACGCAGATGACGCAGATTTTTTTAGGGTGTGTTGCACAGGGAAACCAGCCGCGCAGCGGCAGAAACGCCAAAAGCGCAAAACATGCGGCTGCCACCGCCTACCATGTCCACATCTCTTTGCTCCACAGCAGTTTAACCATGCTTAGCCTCTATGGGATGCCGGTGAGATGAAACATTACCTGAAAACTTTTAGATTAGAACTTCTTGTTTGCATCTGCGCAGCTGTGCTTTGCGCCTTAATAGAGCGAAGAATAGATGTTAATGGATATTGTTGTCAAAGTGGTTCCATAATATTTAATTTTTTCTTGATAGGCATTCCCATATTCGGGAAAAAAATTGTAATGACAAGCAATCTAAAAAACATAAACGCCATTGTTGTAGGCATTGGATGTTTTCTGTTTTTTGTTCTGACGAGCCTCTTTACTTTGTTTTAACTAAGGAGGTTTTTTATGCGCGCAAATACGTTAAAACGCACATCCTCTTGGTTTGATATTGCAATCTCTCTTGGGTTGTTTCTTGCATTTTTTTCCCCTGTTGCAGTAAGAGGTGCAATGCAAGGCCATAGGATTCCATTTATATTTATATGCTGCCTTGAAATAATCCCAAAAAGTTATATTTCCATATATTTCTACAATAAAATGCTATCCTGCAAAAGGATAAGTTCTTTTCTTGCTTGCTTCGCAGCAATGGTTGTCCTTATTGTATGTTTTAGCTACCTCACCACCTTTTTTATAGCATCGCAAGCATAAGCCAGACAAGGCATGCCTTGCCATCACCACCGCGCTTGCCCATTGCCCAGGAATCGTGCAATCACGCCCTAAACCCAGGCAACACAGCCGACTAAAAACAGCCGGCGCCAGCACGACAGCGACCCTGGCATGATATCTGCTTAATTCTCTACCCAGCATTTAACAACCATTCCAAAAGGAACACGACCATGCATCTACACGACTTTTGCGCACACCTAGAGACGTACTTCGCTGATCTGCATTTCGACGATTGCTCAAACAATGGCCTGCAAGTGGAAGCCTCGACGGAAGTGACCAAAGTCGCCTTTGCCGTGGACGCGTGCCTGGCGACGTTTCAGCAGGCAGCTGCGGTCGGCGCCGAACTCCTGGTGGTGCATCACGGCCTCAGCTGGGGCAGCGGCGTCCGCCGTTTCAAGGGCTGCATTGGCTGGCGTCTGGCAGAGCTGTTTCGGAACGGCGTTTCCCTGTATGCCTGCCATCTGCCGTTTGACGCGCATCCGACGCTGGGCAACAACGCTGGCCTGGCAGCTATGCTGGGGTTGCAAGACCCGCAGCCTTTCTTCCAGTATGGCGGCGGCTCTATCGGTCTGCACGGCGGCTTGGCCGCCCCGACCAGCCTTGAAGCCCTGGCCGACATACTGAACCGCGAGTTGCCGACCACCTGCCGCCTGTTCCCTATCGAAAAACAAGGCCTAGTCAGCCGCGTCGGCGTCGTCTCCGGCGGCGGCGCCGACGCTATTCCCGAATGCCAGGAGCTCGGCCTCGACTGCCTGGTCACCGGTGAAATGGAGCACAAATTTTATCACGAAGCCCGGGAAAGCGGCATTGCCGTCATTGGCGGCGGGCACTATGCCACTGAAACCGTCGGCGTCAAACTGGTCATGCAACGCATCCAGGCCGACCTCGGTTTGGAATGCGTTTTCCTGGACGCGCCGACCGGAATGTAATCCCCTTCTGTAAAGGACGAAACAGCCATGTCAAAACGATTTTTGCTGACCATCGCCGCCATTGCGGCTCTCTTGTCCGTATCAGCCTCGGCCCAGCTCAGCGACGCCTCGCGGGCGCGCCTGACCTCGGCGCAGACGCGCGGTGCGACCTTCCTGCTGTCACGCCAACAGCCGAACGGCGCTTGGATGCACCACCCGGCCATCACGGCGCTGGCGGTCATGGGCATCGCCGATTCCCCGGAATACGCCAAGCCCGAGGTCAAAGCAAAAATCGACTTGGCGCTTGACTTCATCGCCAAGGCTGCGCAGCCGGATGGTTCATTGGCTGATCCACGCGACCGGCGCAGCTACCCGGTGTACACCACCTCAATCTGCCTGATCGCCCTGGCAAAATTCAATCGTCCGGCTGACCAGGCCATCATCCGTCATGCCCGCGACTACCTGCTCAGTGACGATGCCCTTTCCGACGTGACTGATGGCAGCGCAACCGGCATCGGCTATGGCCGAAAGACTAGGGCCGACCTGAACAACACCGCCTGGGCCTTGGAGGCTCTCTATGTGACTGACCATCTCGACCGCGAGCCATTCAACAAGAATCCCGAGGCAGCGAAAAAAGCTGACTTGGCTTGGGACAGGGCGCTGAAATTTCTTACCCACTGCCAGAATTTAGCTGAGACAAATCAGAGCGCCTGGCTGCAATCCGCCCCGGCGGAAGACAAAGGCGGCTTTATCTACAGTCCGACCGAGGCCCTCAAGGAAAATGCCAGCCAGCAGGCGCTGCGCTCCTATGGCAGCATGACCTACTCAGGGCTGAAGAGCCTTATCTATGCCAAGGTGAGCAAGGACGACGTGCGCGTCAAATCCGCGATGGAGTGGATTCAGCGCTACTACACGCTGGCGGAAAACCCCGGCGTCGGCGATTCCGGATATTATTATTACCTGCACACTTTTGGCAAAACCCTGTCCCTGTTCGATCTGCCAATACTCACCGACGCTAAGGGAGTCAAACACGATTGGCGCGCTGAACTAATCGACGCTATCGCTGACCGCCAAAAAGACGACGGCTCCTGGGCTAACGACAAGAGCGGACGCTGGATGGAAAGCCTGCCAGAGCTGACCACAAGCTACGTACTCATGACCCTCGGCGTCATTAAATAAGTCAATGCACGGCTTGCGGCAAGCTAAAGCCTGCCGTACATAGATGGTGTCCAAAAAGGTTTTTAACCACGAAAGGCTTAGGGTGGACTATAGCGTCTCCAACCTAAAATTTATGTGTCACCCTTACAGGGCTCCAAATCTATGCCATCTCACCCAGGGCTGCGCCGGGCCTGGCGGCCCGGCTTACCCTGGGCTTCTATGTATCGCCC
>JAAZKI010000025.1 GCA_012799905.1 Lentisphaerota bacterium
AAAGCAAACACTGTCACGGAGCCGTCAATGCGCAAGGTCGGCGACTCTTCATTGACCGTGCCGTTGCGGTGCGTATTATTGCAGGGCACCCCCGAACGCGCATTGCCGCACTTCGCTATCGGTGCACCGGCCGCCGCAAAATGAGTCAGCAGGCCGGAATTCTGCAAGAGCTGTCCACGCGGACAGCGGTTTCTCAGCGCCGTAGTGTGGATGTAGTAGTTGTAGTTGGTCTGGGCTTCGTAGGGGCTGAAGTAGGTGTAGGTGCTGTAGAGATTGTCCCTGTGTACGCCCCAGTCGTAGTTGACTCCGCCCAGCATTGATTACCAGGCGCTGCTGCTTTGCGCCACGTCGCAGTACCAGAGTGGGTCACGACTCCGGCTTACCGAATAGCTCGCGTCGCGGTTGGTGATGTTGTTAACATACGCAAACACTTTGCCCAGGCCGACCCACATGTCAACGCGGTTGATAAAATAATACCACCCGGAACAACCGGCGGACTTGGTACCGTCCAGCTTATATGCGTCCGGCAGCCAGTCATCATGGTCGCTGACGTACATGGCGTGGTACAAACCAATTTGCTTGAGATTATTCACGCAGGCGGTACGACGCGCCAGGCCGCGGGCTTTGCTCAAGGCCGGCAGCAGCATCGCCGCCAAAATCGCAATAATCGCAATGACCACCAAAAGCTCAATCAAGGTAAAGCTGCGTCTTCCTTTCATCGCTCTAACTCCTTTGCCAATCGCCAAGTATATATTTTTCAACGAACGTCTGCAAAAAAACAACGTACCAAGACGCCGATATAATTGTCCAGGCAAACAGTTTATTTGCCCAAAACAGCCTCAAAAGAGATCACGCGCCGTAGTAATGCACCGCCGACTCTGGCCTTGCCTACCGGAAATCGCGCCATGGAATCTCGGCCGGAGCGCCATCATTGATGACTCGGTCCAAGAACATCATGAGCGGAAAGTCGGCCAAATTGACGCTCCCGGCAGCGGCTCTGGCTCGCAGGGCGGCGGTCACGCGGGTGATGATGACCACGGATTCCAAGGTCACGCCTTGCAGCTGCTCGCGCGCCTCCTGGTAAGTCATCCCCTTGCCGAGCAAATAACCGAGGCGGCGAGTCCGCCCGCCAAAAATCGTCACGTACAGATCGCCAGCGCCGGGAATACCAGCGACTAAGTCGGAATCGCCGCCGAGAAGACGCACCAGCCGGGTCATCTCCCGCAGGCTTTGCCCAAACAACGCCGCTTGCGGATTGTACATGTACGCATCCGGCCCGTCTATCCGCTCAGCCATGCCAATGGCCATGGACACGCCGACGGCATACGCATTCTTCAAAGCGACGCAGACTTCAACGCCGACGATGTCCGTGCTGGTGGCGACGTGGTAGTAATCAGTAGTCAGCAGGGATTGCAGCCAATCCAGGCAGGCAGCATCCCGACCGCAAAAATATACCATGGTCTGGTGACGGTCCATCAATTCGTAAGATGTGCACGGCCCGCCAATGGCATTGAACAGAATCCGCCCACGTTTTGACTCTGGCAGACAGTTTTCCAGGTAGTGCGGATACGTCATCAGCGCGCCATCCGCCTGACCAAGCAGGCCCTTGGTCACCGACAGCACCGGCACATCCAGGGGCAGCACCGGCAGAATCGACTCGGCAAACCACTCCAGGCCAAAGCTGCTGACGCCGCAGATGACCAAGTCAGCGCCAGCCAGGGCCGTCGACACCTCTTCTATCTGATAATAGTTGACGCCCTCGGGCAGCTGGCGCTTCAGGGTGATGTGCCAGCCTGTGCGCCTGGCCTCGTCAATGATGTCTCGGTCCAGCGGAGTGCCGACCAGGCGAACCTCATGTCCATTGTCACGTGCTGGCCGGCACATACCGGAACCCATCATCCCGGCCCCGATGATCGTCACTGTCGCCATTGCCTGCCCTTCGCAGAGTCATGCAGCTGGTCAACGCCCAGCCAGACCAACCGCGCCTCACTTGACTTCAAATACCGTAATCGACTGCGACACCTTTTCGCGCAGTTTGCCTTCCACCCAATGCTTCAACGTCTGCACCGCGGATGGACAGCCAGCGCATCTGCCAGCCAGGCGGACGTAGACCTTGTCACCGTCCACATCGACCAGCTGCGCGTCACCGCCGTCTCTCTTCAGGCCTGGACGGATGATATCGTCAAACGTGCTCTGAATCAACGCGATCTTCTGCAAATTAGTGAGCGGGCCGGCTTGAGCCGGCGCTTCGTCCGAGTCGACTTTCGGGGCGCCGTTGATGTCAGCCAGAATAGCCTCAATCTCCGGGCGGCAACCGCCGCAGCCGCCGCCAGCCTTGCAGTAGTGCGTCACTTGCTCGACCGTGGTCAGGTGATTGTTCTTGATCACCTCCCGGATCGTCGCTTCCGTCACCTCAAAGCAATGGCAGACGATGCGGTCTTCGCCCTCTTCCACGACTACTTCGGGCACGTCCCAGTCCGGATGACGCTTCTTCATGTCGATGAGAGCTGCATGAAACGCTTCCACGCCCATGACCGAACAATGCATCTTCTCTTCAGGGAGTTCGCCGAGATAATCCGCGATGTCCTGGTTGCGGAACATCAACGCCTCGGCCAACGTCTTGCCAATCAGCATTTCAGTCAAGGCAGACGCGCTCGCAATCGCACTGGCGCAGCCAAACGTCTGGAACTTAACATCGGCAATAGTCTGGCGATCAGGGGACATCTTCAGATACAGCTTCATAGCATCGCCGCAGACGATGTTGCCGATTTCTCCGACGCCGTCAGCATCCTTGATTTCGCCGACATTGCGCGGATGCAGAAAGTAATCCATCACTTTTTTGCTATAATTCCAGGCCATCATGACACCTCCTTGGTGAACCGGCCATCGCGCCGAAATAAAAAGGCCGCATCGTTGGGCAATGCGGCTCATGGGCACACGAATCAGGTGAAGTCAAAAACAACTCACTCCTGCGGCTTGGTTTTCGGCAAGCCCCAAGCCCGGTCGCCGTCCTTGTAACGTCCTTCGTCCTTCAAAATATTGATGCGCTCATATCGCTTCAGGACATTGCGGCGCTCGCTGACCGCGCCCTTGGTCTTCAAACTGGGATGTACTGACATGATCCTCTACTCCTGACTATGCAGCGACCGTACAGTCGCTGACAAATGAATTCGTGATAACTACTCCTTAAATCAGCCCATTACTATAATGCGCCGAAGGCGGTTTGCAAACGACAACAGCACGACAACGCCCTTTTTCCCCCGGCAAAGAAATGTAATCGGTCACTCATTGATATTCGGAAACCCGACGAGCAGCGGTCTCAGGAAAGGGGCGAGGGGCGAGGGGCGAGGGGCGAGAGTGAGTTTGGACTACACTGGCCGCCATGTCCACACCGTCCACCATGTCCACACCGTCCACCA
>JAAZKI010000470.1 GCA_012799905.1 Lentisphaerota bacterium
CGGCTTGGAACATGCCTGCGTACGCCGGATGGAAATCCTCTTGACGACACAGACGTGGTCACGGTGGACTTGGCGACCGCGCCATGCGTGACTGAAAACGGCTTTGACTTAAAAGCCCCCGCCTGCCAAAAGTACATTGAGGAACAAATCAGCTCACTTCGGAAAGCCAGCGGAAAGGCAATCGGCACCGTGGTCTTCGACAACTACGCCACACTCGCTGGCGACAGCCAGGAAGGCAAGTTGGCACTGCCCGTGCTCACATTCCTGCGCAACCTCCGCTGCGACAATGATTTTCTGGTCATTTTAGTATGCCACACTAACACTCAAGGCTTCACGGCTGCTTCCAGTCACCTGGAACGCCAGGCCGAAGTGATCATGAAAGTGTCGAAAAATCCCGAATGGCAGCAAAAATTGCGCGCCCAAATGAATAACAAAAGCGGAAAGGACAACGCCCTAACCAAGGAGGAACAGGCAGAAGTTATATGCGACGAAATCGACGCCGCCGAAGCAGAGCGGAGTCAAGTCATCCTCAACCTGGAGTTCACCAAAATCCGAGAAGGCGCCCAGCTCAATCCGCGTGAAATCCGCATTGATCTGGAAACAAACGTGCTGGTGGACAAGGAGGTCGATGGGGAAATGAAAAAGGACTTCGTCAGGAGGCTCGCGACAAAGGAAAAGTTACCAGTCCCCGATGCTCCGGCATTCGAAATGAATTCCGCAGAAGCGCCTGTCACGTATAAGGAGCTCAAGGAACAAGACAGTGAAGGAGTCAGAACCATGCTCAAGGAAATAGTCGAGGTCATGCGGCTACAGGTCCGGCCCGAGCTGGCTAAGGCTCTCCACTGCTCGAAATCAAGCCTGGATACCCTGATGCAGGGTCACAAACTCTGCAATGCGGACATTGGACTAAAGAAAGAGCCTGGCCGGAAAAAGCACAGATAAATAGCATTACTACCCCCTGGATATAGCACAAAAAGCTATATCCAGGGACGTGGACACGGTCAAAATACGGCAGTCTGGAAATAAACAACACAATTAGCATTAAGGAGTACTTTTATGAGGTCATTAGACTATATTTCACTTTTCGATCCGGATGATGACGACAGGCATGGCTTCGATCAATATCTCGAGGACGTGATCGACTTAGACGGTGCTTCATACTCCCGCGACGATGAAGAAGACGCCCAGGGTGAGAGCGGCACCGAAGGTGGAGACGTAGGTACGGATGATGGCAATGAGGCAAGAAACGACGATAGCAATAATGGCGACGTGAACAAGCCTGAACAATCACTCGCGGCTTTAATTCAGGAAAGCACAGAAAGAATTGAACGCCTGCGCAACGCCATCCCCGTAACCCAAGTACCACCAACTGTACCTCCCCCTGTTATCACCTTGGAGCAAATCCGGAATGCCAAACCCATGCCGGACTTCAGGCCGGGCGGCTATCGCTTCTGACGATGCCATTGAAGGCGCCTTAAAGCAAGCCTATATCCAAAGGGCGGTCACGAGACTTCAAGCCGCCTTACGCCCCAGGTGAAGGGGACAGGGCAAGCATGGCAACGGACAGGGCTGCGGCCCGGTCACATACGAAACATAAGGGCAAATTGAACACCTTGGTCGTCCCGCTGATGACCAGGGTGTTTTTGCTCTGGCGGCGGCTCTCCTTTACTGCCCAGCCCCGTGCGACATGGCAGGTGTTATGACCAACGCCACCATGACGTTCAATGCCGACCAATGAACTGTCAGCATGACTTGAACGACAGCTGTTCCCCCCGTGCCTTGGAACGACAGTGACGGTAAACTGCAACCAGATGCAGCGCGTCCGACAGCGCAACGCAAGACCTGAACCAAGTTGCTCTTCCTCACCTGCTGATAGTACGCAATCCGTATGGCTCGGGCTCCAAGCATCCATAGAATCGCTCAAGGCACTCCCCCGGCCCCCATTCGCGAAAAGCGCTAATCGATGAAATCCGAGCCTTTACGAGGCCATAGCGCCAATGCTGCGGCCATATCGCCGTCACTTACTCTTACGAGGCCGCTTCGACACGAAGAGCTCCCTCACCCTGTCCGATGGCTTGGTCGAGACCTTGGCTAAATATGACAGACGATGGAAGGCATCGTCATAGTTCTCCCCGTCCCGCGTCAACATGTAGCTGTTGGGCTGGGGTTGGCCGTTATAGTCCCTGTCACAGGCATGGATCAGGCCATGATTGCGGTCAGGTGGAAGGTCGAGCTTACGCGCCAAAGTTTCTCCGGCTTTCTGAAGGTGTCCATAGGGGTTCTGCGTCTTTTGCCCATCCAGCACCATGGCGACATGGTAGTGCGGGTTGGGCGAACTGTCCCCTTCACGCACGGCGACGTATCTGGGCTTGAGTCCCTTTCGCGTCAAATGCTTGCAGAAATCCGCCTGGAATGATTTGAAAATCTCATTGGAGGTCTCTTCAATCGTCCGGGGCAGCCGTACATCGTAGCGGAAGACCAGAGCCTTAGATGACGCCTCCAGCCCTGCATCCAAAGTCCGCTCGATGGCGTTAAGGATACGGGTGTCACAGGCTAACCCAGCCTCTTTGTCCGTGTTGATAGGGTATCCGTTGTAATCTGGTTCAAAGGTTAATTTTCGTTGTTTCGCCATATAGTTCCTCCTGTTTGGCTTGAGCTAAGTACTATTGCTTTAAATGCATGATGATATTACCAATAACCTATAAATATCTTCATCCTTCAATCAATCACTATGCCTTGAACATTTGCAAGCTATCAATCTCTATGGATGTTCTTAGTTGTCTGATTTATTTATTATTTAGTCTACCATATTATGGGGGATTGATATTGTGAAACTTGATAACAAATCACAAGCAAGTCAATTCCCCAAATAGGTCACTGATTATTCAGATACGTCTGACTATCAGTGGAGGTTTTTAGACATATAATGACTATCTGTAAGGAGTAAACAATGAAAAAATTATTAATGACCGTATCAATCAAGCGCGTCGCCGGGCAACCCGATGAGTTGAAGGCTGACCTTCAGGCAGAAGCCGACTTTCCAGACGACGCATCAGTAGAATGCATGAAAGAGCAACTTGATGAATTTAAACAACTTGCTGCGCATTGCGCAAAGGATCTTGTGGGTAATCATACACCCCAGCGAGTCATCCCTGCTTCTTCCGATGCCGCAGTTCCAATCGAAGAACCGCCTAAATCCGAAACTATGAAACCAAATCCATCAGCAGATTCAAATCAAGGCTTCCATCCTATTCTTGTGGAAGCTTCGTATGGAGCCTCAACACCAAAATCAAATCCTGAAACAAAAAATCAAAATAGTAACTCTGGGAAACCAGCGACTCCATCTCAAATCAATATGGTACATGCGATTATCAGGAAACAAAATCTTGATAAAAACAAAATACTTCGAGATTTAAGGATAAATGATCTGAATGAAATAACCCATAAGCAGGTGAATCAATTCAAAGAAAAGTATGATCCGGAACCATCATTCAGGTGACTTGAGGAAAGCCTGACATGAAATCGAATCAGGGCAACATCCCTTGAGGATACAAGGTGCAATCTTGATGATTTTCAAATATATATTGCTACCATGAAGGGAGCCAATCTCTTTTCACCCCAGCACTCCCTTGTGGGTGCTGGGGTTTTTCTGTTTTGTGTCCATAACGGAAAATGAGGAGTAAACAATGAAAATCATCATTCCCAAAACCGAATTGTCCGAAGCGCTTTGTTCCCTGTCCAGAATCGCCTGCGTCGCGAATCCCATCCTGCCCGCCACCCGGCTTGTCAGGATACAGGCCGACGCCAAGAAGCAGTCTGTAGTCTTGTCTGCCGGAGACCTCGACCAGGCTCTCCAGTTCACCCTGCCGAATGCCAAGACTGATGCCGATCTCGATGTCGCCGTATCGTGCGCCGAGCTTAAAAACGCAATCAATGGCTGTGGCAGGACAGGCGAATTGACGTTCATCGTCCAGGCTGATGAACTCACCGTCTTCAACAACGAACTCCAGCTGGGCATCCTGACTCTCGCACCTCAAAGCGATGCCTACCCGTTCCCGGAAATCCCCAAGAATCCCAGCCAGATTATCCTCCCCACTAACTTCACCTCGTTCCTTGCCAACGCCCAAGCCTGCACCTGCAACGACCCTTCGCGGAAGATACTGCATGGCATCAGCATCTCGCCGGATGGCGTCACGGCCACCAACGGGCAGCATCTGTTCCATGTGCCGCTGCCCCTTTCAGGCTTGCCGTCGGAGCTCATTCTTGAGTTCAACCGCGTTCTGCTTTCCATCCGGCAGCGATGGCTGTCCCTAGCCACCTGGAAGGCGAGCGAACAATCGACCTTCATAGCCATTCGGGGCGAAAACTTCCTCTACATCACCAAAAACGTCGATGGCAAATTCCCGAACTGGCGGCAGGTTGTTCCCGATGACGCCAGGCTTGACTGCGCCATTGCCTTGCCGGAAACCGACCGCAACGTCCTAAAGAACTTCCTGGGATTGGTGGAAAAGAAGATCAGCGAGCATGTGGAGCTGACCGTTGAAACCAGCCGCCTGAAAGTCGTTGATGCGACCGGCAGGACAGTGTACCTGAACAACGCCGAAGTCAAAGGCGGTCTGCTTCCCTGCACGACGAACGTGAAGGCCGACTTCCTGCTGAAGGCCATCAAGTTCGGGCATGACACCCTGAGGATGTGCACCTGCGACGATTGCGCCATGATAGCCACAGGCGGCGCTGGTTTTTATGTGTTCATGGGCTGTGTGAGGAAAAAGGCGGCTGAGCCTGATGTCGCCGTTGAGGCGGAAGCCATTCCCCAGCCGGAGGAACAGGATGTCACGGCAACGGCAGTTGCAGCCGCAAGCAGTACAATCCCCCAACCAGCAAAGGAGGAAACCACACCAAAGGCGCCTCAAGCACAACCGGCAGCTTCCCCTGCCAACGTACCACAAACCACCCCAAAAACCAGAAAGGAGACAAGCACCATGCAAAACATCGCCATGATTCCACGTCTTCCCGCGCCGGGCGCGACCACGCCCTCGACAAGCCAGGACGACTCAACCGATCTCAGCCCCCTTGAGGAAGCCAACCAGTACATTGAGGCTCTGCGTGACGAAGTGAAAGGTCTTGGCGAACGCCTCAACCTGGCAGGCCGCAAGCTCAAGGAAGCTCTGCTGTCACAGCGCCAGATGGAACGCCGCTATGCCAGCACCAGCCGCAAGCTCGAACGCATCCGCCAAGCCTCTGGATTCTGATTCATCCGAGGTCAAAAACCGGAAATCAAGACGGTCGTGGTCTACTGCCCACGACCGTCTTTTTCATGGTTATTTCCGACTATTCGCTCCCGTCTGCACGGGCGAAAAAACGCTTATTTAACCGTTCCCCTCTATAAACCCAAAAAATGGAGATGAAGCCATTATGCTCAAGCTCAGCGCCTCCTATTCGAAAAAGATTCCGGCTGAAACCGAATACTCGTCGCAGTCCTACCACTGCCAAATCGAATCCGAACTGCCGGACGGTCTCACCGCCCAGCAATTGCAGGAACGCATCCACGCCACCTTCGAGATGGTGCGGCAATCCGTGGAAGCGGAACTGCACGGCACCCAGGCTGCGGCTCCATTGCCGGAACCAGTCATGCCGCCAGTGCAGCCTGCACCCGCCAGCGTCCAACAGAACAACTCCAGCCGTGCCTATGCGCGGCAGCGGGCAACCGCCAACCAGACGTACAACGAAGCCGCCACGAACGTCGCGGCCCTGGCCTCTTCCAAGCAGATCAACTATCTGCTGAACTTGGCCAAGCGGGCAGGCTGGACAGTGCAGAACATCATTGACCACTGCCAGGTGAACCGGTTGGAGGAAATCGGCAAGCGGCAGTGCTCGCAACTCATCGAACAATTCTCAGGGAGGGCAGCCTAAAATGAAACTTCCGTCCTATACTCTGGAGCAACTGCGCGAAGCTCCGCACCTGTCGTACTCGGCCTTGAACACCTATCTCAACATCTGCCAGCTTCAGTACTTCTTCCGCTACGTGGAGAAGATTGAACCTGAACGAACCCCGGTGGCGCTGCCGTTTGGCACGGCTTTCCACTCGACCCTTTCAGAACAGGCCCAGTCCGCCAAGAAGGGCGAACTTCTCTCGGCAGAGCAACTCACCGAAATCTTCGCCACCTACTTCAAGTCGAACTGCGACAATGCCGCCAACCTGGTCTTCAAGAAAGAAGACAACCAGGACGACCTGATCGCCACGGCTGCAAGGATGCTCGAAACCGTCACCCGTGAATGGTGCGACTATTGGAACATTGAGGCTGTAGCCATGCCGTTCCAGGTTGACATCCCCGGCACGGAACTGCCGCTCATCGGTGAAATCGACATGGTCGTTGCCGAGGCCCTGCCTTTCAGTGAAGAGCCGGTAACGCCGTGTCTGGTCGATTTCAAGACGGCTGCGCGCATGTGGCCTGACGGCAAAGCAGACCGTGACCTGCAAGCGACCGTGTTCAGCTACGCTTTCGAGAAGCTCACCGGAAAGCGGCCGACGTTCCGATTCGATGTCATCACCAAGACCAAGACTCCGGCTGTCAGGCATTTCTACACAATCCGCTTGCCCGACGACTACAATCGGCTGGAAAGGCTGATTCAGGCTGTCGAACACGCCATTCAGGCTGGAGTGTTCCTGCCCAATGAAACCAGCTTCGCCTGCTCTGACTGCCCGTATGCCAGCCATTGCCGGACGTGGCATTGCAGCGCAAAATCGTCAGCAGCTGAAACGAAGGTGGCCGCATGAATGAAATCCTGCTCGAAAGCAGAAAATAGAAAGGAGAAAATACGATGGGCCTCATACTTGGCGCAAAGGAAAAATTCGTTGGGCGAGATGAAATCGCCATGGTGCGAACGCCGGAAGGCACGGACACATGGCAGCCGGTTCCGCACATCCAGGTCATCGAATCGTTGGAAAACAGCATCCGGAATCGCGGGTGGAGGATCAGCGCCGAGCAGTATGGCCTGGCGCGTGACAACCAGAAGCTCTTCGGCGTCATGTCCATTGCGAACTCCGATAATTCCGACTGGTCGCGCACCATTGGAATCCGCAATTCGCATGACAAGTCGCTCTGCGTCGGCATCACTGCCGGCGTCAGTGTGCTGGTCTGCTCGAATCTTGCCTTCGGCGGAACCACTGTTCTGCAAAAGCGGCATACGAGCGGCCTTGACATCGCTGAAATGGTCGAGGCTGGCGTGCAGACGCTGGCCGACAGCTTCCTGACTCTGGAACTCGCACTGGATCGCCTGCGGGACATCTACCTGAATTACGACCAGGCGCGTTCGCTTATTGTCCAGATTGCCGAGGAGGATGCCATTCCATCCTGTGACATCCTTCCGGTGTTCCGTGAATTCCAGTCGCCCCGCCACAATGATTTCGGCGATCCAAGTTGCTGGAGTCTGCTCAATTCCATTACGGAATTATCCCACAAGTACGCTCCCGCAAGAGTGGATCGCTGCCATCGCAAGCTGACCAGGCTGTTTGGACTGGACGGCGGCAGGCCAGCCCTGCAATTGCCCAACTAACGACAACTACCACATCCTGTCTACGAGACGGACACCCCCTTGTCGGCGCCAATGCCGGCAAGGGGGCTTTTTATTCCAACACCATCAACCCAGGGAGACGATTACAATGAAACGCAAAGACAACGCCAAGAACAGCCAGATTATGAGCGAAGAGGAAAAGCGCATCCTGCGGATCATCATTCCGGAAACGGAGCCGCTGCCTTACCCCACCAGAACCCTTGCCATGTCCATCGGCCCGGATGCCGAGGAATTCGTCATTCCGGATTGCGAGAAAGCGCAAGTGCTCCAGGAATTGTATCCATTCGCCTCGCCGCCGGACATCAACGAGACGATGTTCGACCTCCATGAAAGCAAGCCCTTCAGGGTTGGCGATTTCAAAGTCATTCGGGAGGACAATCGGAATTTCCTGGTGTCGCCCTACTATGCGAAGTCAGGCGGAATGGTCATCGACTGGATCACTGGCGAAGAGAGCGAGTCAGGCAAGAGAACCATGTTGCTTCGCAAGCCGAAGGAGAAGGATGAACAGGCGCCTGATGCTGTCATTGGCAATGTTCAAGTCATCAAGACTGGGAGTTGCGAGGCTTCGACGCCGGAAGCCTGAAGACCTTTCGTTTTGACAGCCCAGCAGGTATGTGCTGGAGCATGGAAAATCGCAGTTCCAGGGGCATGGACTTGCCGCTGTGCTGGACGATTTATGCCCCTATCATCCTTCATGCGGTTTTTACGGAAAAAGGAGAAACCGACAATGAATAGAGAAAAAACACCTGGGCATGGTGGGGCAATTCCGTGCATGCCCAAACACGAGACGCCAGGCTTCCGGTTGGCTGAGCATTCCCCGGATTATCTTTCCGATGCGGAACTGCTTTCCCTGCTTTTGAAAGGGTATGCCGGTTCTGAGAGGAGCCTTCAGATCGCCAGGGAGGTCATTGCCGACTGCGGGGGAATCTCCAATCTGGCAGAGATGACCCATGCCGAGCTGGCAAGGTTTTCCGGCATCGGGGAATGCGGTGCGGAGGCCATCCAGGGCGCATTGGCCTTGGCCAGACGCTTGCAGCGCGGCGATCCCGTCGACAAGCCGGTCATGGGCAGTCCGCAGTCGGTCGCAAAGTACATGCTGTCGGTCATTGGGCATCTGCGGCAGGAGGAGTTTCACGCACTCCTCCTGAGCGCGAAGAACCGCCTGATCAAGGACTGCATGATCACCAGGGGGCTGGTGAACAGCGCTCCGATTCACGCCAGGGAGGTCTTCCGACCCGCCATACAGGAATGCTGTTCGAGGATCATCCTGGCGCACAATCACCCCAGCGGAGACCCGGAACCAAGCCCGCAGGACATCTCATCGACCAACACATTGATCGACGCCGGAAAGATCATCGGCATCGAAGTGCTTGACCACATCATCATCGGCAAGCCTTCGCCGGGGAGTCCCTTCTGGTGCAGCTTGCTGGAAAACGGATTTTTCAAATGATCCGAAAAAGGCCAGTGACACAATGGAAATTAGAGTCGTCCCAACAAAAGACAGGAATGAAAAGATGTCTCAATCGTATCGAATAATCATTGAGGAAACTGTTGTTGGCGAGTTTGAACTTAGTGCTTCTTCCCCGGTGGAGGCTTTCGAAAAAGCAAAGGAGAAATATAAGGCCGGGATAATGGTCAATGAACCAGGAGAATGTCAGAAAATGCAAATCTATGTTCTTGATGCAAAAGGAGATAGGCAACCAGAACCAAAACATAAAGGAGGCTGAATGACACAAAACCAAGACACCGAAGAACAAGAAATCAATCGTTTGCTCGCAGAGATGACAGCCCTGTCTGAAGACAATCACGGCCCGGTCTGTCCCAGGTGCGGCGCCAGCGTCGACCAAATCTGCCTTGTCCCGTATGGCAGCCGCACAGGCGCTGCCGTTGGCGGAGCGCTTGGAGCAGGCGTTGGACTTATGGCCAGGAAGTCGCTGTCGACGGTCTGCGGACTCATCGGCAATGCCATTGTGCCGGGAGTGGGACTCGTGGCTGGCAAGATGACAGGCATGCTGCTTGGGTTCCTCACCGGAACCACGGTCGGTCAGGCGGTTGGCAGTGTGGTTGACCACACCGTCATCCGGAAATACCGATGCAAGAGATGCCAGCAGACGTTTGACGTCTAAAACGATACCTGTTTAACCAGATGCGTCGTTACAGCAAGAGGCAGACACCATTGCCAAAGGTGGGTCTGTCTTTTGTTGTACGCGCATTAGTCGGGGAGTTCAATCCAGCGATTATATGAACACCCCATCGGCGGCGGCGTCCGGTCAATGTTCTTGTGGATATCGTACCTGGCATCCAAAAGCCGACACTTCGCTGAGGTGGCACCTGCCTCGATAATTCTTCGATTGCCCAGGACTTTGAATTTCCTGTCAATCTCATAATACTGGCAGGTGATGCACCCTCGCATATCGATATTATTTACGATAAAGGGCATTGTAGTCCCTCCCAAAGAGATTAGGCTGAATGTCCCTTGCCGTAGCGCAAAAGTACATCAATCCTCATCTTTCCATAATTCAATCGATTTTTTGAAGCCTTTTGCAAAGGCGCTGTCATCAATTTTCTCCGCGACGTTTTTATAGTCTTCGCCAGTATATGTTTCCCCTTTTGAGGTAGTCACACTATTCTTTCCTAGTTTATCGCCAGCTTCTTCAAACAATGCCTTGACAGTATTGGTTGCCAACCAAC
>JAAZKI010000508.1 GCA_012799905.1 Lentisphaerota bacterium
GGCTGAATAGTCAAAAAAACGATAGGCCAAATCGCGAATCCGCATGCAATACTATCCCGACGAACAACAACCATACACAAAAATTTCCGTATATTCCGTGTGTTCAGTGGTTACAACAACAACCCAAAAAACAAAAATTTCGTGTCCTTTCGTGTTTTTCGTGGTTAAAAAAAAATAGGTTATGGACGGATAGTCCACCCTAAGTTAAACTCTGCCTGCGCTCCTGCCTGCGATTTTCCGGCTATCACGACACTCCACCCTCGCGAAAAAAACAACTGCCTCGACACAACTTGCTTGTATCGAGGCAGTTATAATGGCAGCCTGGGACAGACTCGAACTGTCTACCTACTGCTTAGAAGGCAGTTGCTCTATCCGGTTGAGCTACCAGGCCTAGACGTGTGTGTTATGAGACTGTTTAATATGGTGGAAAAACGCATTTTTACAAGCTGGAAAGTCGATTTCAGAGGCTGGCCAAGACCGGATTGCGAGCGGCGGCCACTTCATCCATGCGGCCGACCGGCATGGTCTGGGGGCTGCGCTTGACGCTGTCCGGGTCTGTCTCTACCGCTTTGGCAATAGCGATCATCGCCTCGCAGAAGGCATCAATCGTGGCTTTTGACTCCGTCTCGGTCGGCTCAATCATCATAGCCTCGGAAACGATCAGCGGGAAATAGACGGTCGGAGCATGGAAGCCGGCATCAAGCAGAGCCTTGGCAATGTCCAAGGCGCGGACGCCTTTGGCGCTCTGGCGGCTTGCCGAAAGAACACATTCGTGCATGCAGCTGCGCTTATACTTCTGCTCATAATACGGCGCCAGTCGTTCCCGCAGATAATTGGCATTAAGAACCGCGTTCTCGCTGATTCGGCGGAAACCCTCGCGCCCGCACATCAACAGGTAAACATACGTCCGCAGCAAAACAGAGAAGTTGCCATAGAACGGCGCAATGTAGCCGATAGACTGCGGGTAGTTGTACTCCAGGCGGTACGTGCCGTCCGCATCCTTCACCACCCGCGACTTGGGCAAAAACGGCACCAGCCGCTCGCACACCCCGACCGGTCCAGCGCCCGGGCCGCCGCCGCCGTGCGGCGTCGAAAACGTCTTGTGCACGTTGACGTGCATCGCATCAAAACCCAAATCGCCGGGGCGCACACGTCCGACAATCGCATTGAAATTCGCTCCGTCGCAGTACGCCAGTGCACCAGCCTGGTGCACCATCTCAATGACTTTCACCACATTGTGGTCAAAAAATCCCAGCGTATTCGGGCAAGTGAGCATAATGCCGGCGACTTCCGGGCCCAACATCGCTTGCAAGCCTTCCAAATCGACATCGCCTTCATCGTCGGATGGTATCTCACGGCATTCGAATCCGGCCATGGCTGCCGAGGCAGGGTTGGTTCCGTGCGCGGCATCGGGAATGAGCATGATGCGACGCTGTTCGTCTCCGCAGGACTTGTGATAAGCGGCAAACATCATAATCGCCGTCAATTCGCCATTAGCGCCAGCCATGGGCTGCAACGTCGTCTCCGCAAAGCCCATCAAGTCGGACAGCATGCGCTCGGTTTCATAAAGCGCTTCCAGCGATCCCTGGCACAACGCTCCGCCTTCGGGCAGTTGCGGCAGCAGCGGATGTTGGTCAGCAAAGCCTGGCAGCGCCGACAGCCGCTCATTGATTTTCGGGTTGTACTTCATGGTGCACGACCCGAGCGGATAGAAATGCGTATCCACGCCCATATTCTGGCGGCTCAGCAGGGTAAAATGCCGCACCGCCTCCAGCTCGCTCACTTCCGGCAGAGCAGCTGGCGTCGACCGCCGCAGCGTCGCTGGCAGGTCGTCGCTGCCGTGACGAGGCACATCGCATTTTGGCAGCGTCACTCCACGCCGTCCTGGCGCGCCTAAATTAAAGATCAGCTCCATAGCACCGCCTCCATCGCATTGGCAAAGCCGTTGATTTCCTCCTGCGTGCGCTTCTCTGTCACCGACACCAGAATCTGGTTTTTCCGGCCGGGATAGTACCGTCCCAGCGGGAATCCGGCGGCATAGCCTTTTTCCACCAGGCGTCCTGCGACTTCATCCGCATCCATCGGCAATTCAAGCACAAACTCATTGAAAAATGGCTGTGACCCGACTCGACGCACACCCTTGATACTGGTCAACCTGGTCAGCGCATAGCGGGCTTTGGCCATGCATAATTCCGCCACTTCGACCAGACCTTGGCGCCCGAGGAGCGTCATATAGACCAGCGCTGTCAGCGCACACAGATTCTCGTTCGAGCAAATGTTCGACATCGCCCCGGAGCGCCGAATATGCTGTTCACGCGCCTGCATGGTCAGCACATAGCCGGTGCGGCCAGAACTATCCTGGGCCTGACCGACGATTCGGCCCGGCATCCGGCGCATCAGCTTCATATCCGTGCACATAAACCCGAGGTACGGCCCGCCGAATGACAGCGGCATCCCCAGCGGCTGGCCTTCGCCGACAACGATGTCAAAGCCCATCTCGCCAGGCGTCTTAAGCACAGCCAGCGCAGTCGGATAAGTCGCGCACACGGCCAGAGCTCCGGCCTCCTTCACGGCGGCTACCGTCTTGGTCCAATCCTCGACTGCGCCAAAGGCATTCGGATACTGCACGATAACGCAGGCTGTCTTGTCCGTGACTGCTGCCAGAACCTTCTCCTGGCCGGAGCGGTCGTCGTCATCTTCCAGGACAATATCAGTGATTTCGCAGTCCTGGTTGGCGCTGTAGCATTTCAGTATTTCGCGGAAGATTGGCGACAGCCCGGCTGCGACTATCACATGGCGACGGCGGGTGACGCGCATAGCCATGGCCATAGCCTCGAACACGGCTGTGCCGCCGTCATACATTGACGCATTGGCGACAGGCATGCCGGTCAATCGGCAGATGGCTGACTGCCATTCGAAAATAGCTTGCAGCGTGCCCTGGGAAGCCTCGGCCTGATAAGGCGTGTACGCCGTGTAGAATCCAGGACGGCCGATGATTTCCCCGACCGCCGCCGGGATAAAGTGGTCGTAATAGCCCATGCCCAGGAAGCAGACCAAGTCAGTCGCATTTTTCCCGGCCAGGTGGGTCAGATGCCGGGCGACCTCCAATTCGGAGCGTCCTTCCGGCAGCGTGGCAAAATCGCTTGTCGGCTTGGGCGCGGCCGCTTTTCCCCACAGCTCCTCCAAGTCGGAACAGCCGATTGCCGCCAGCATTTCCTGGCGTTCGGCCTCAGTATTGGCGATAAATGGCATACGTTACTTCCCTATGGATTTGAGATAATCCTCCCGACTCATCAGCTTGCTCAGGCCGCTTTGATCAACATCGCTGAATCGGCAAATCCAGCCGTCGCCCTCGGCCGCTTCATTGAGCACTTCCGGGTTCGTTTCCAGCGCGTCATTGATTTCGCAGACTTTGCCGGCCAGCGGCGCATAGATGTCAGAAGCCGCCTTGACTGATTCGACCGAACCGAAGACCTCTCCGGCCGCGAAGACCGCGCCGATCGCCGGCATCTCCACGTACGTCAAATCACCGAGCTCCTCGGCCGCAAATTCTGTAATGCCGACCGTGGCAATGCCATCCACAATCTCAACCCACTCATGCGTTTCCGCGTAGTACTTCATAACTCCGGCGCTCCTTCATTTACATATTTACCAACAACAAAATGGCGCGGCATCCCCCTGGGGCGCAGCAATCGACCGTCATCGGCCGCTCACCCGATAAATGTAACATCGGTTTGCCGTTTTGCATTTCCGGGAAGGTCATTTCCCGGCGACGGCAAGCAGCAATGCCTCGCGATGCTTCTTAGGCGCGGGCTGTGCCAGCAGTGTAGAAAGGCGTGTTGGCGACCGTGGCTGGCAGGACTGTCTTGCCAGCGTCAAGACCAACCGCATCCCCTGGCTTCAAGTCAAATTCAGCATCGACATAGCCCATGGCAACAGCTATGTCCAAGCTCGGGGCAACAGCGCCGGAAGTGACGACGCCGACTTGCCGGCCATCGATTAAAATAGCCGCGCCATGACGCGCAGCCCGGCGGCTTTCCAAACGGAAACCGAAAAGACGCCGGCGCGGACGGCCGCGAACCGGGTCACGCAACACCTCGGAGCCGATGAATTCCCGCGGCTTCTCCAGCTTCAGCATAGCGCCGAATCCGGCTTCCACCGGCGTAATCGTCTCATCCATTTCATGGCCATAGAGTGGGAACCCCATCTCCAGACGCAGAGTATCGCGTGCGCCCAAGCCAGCCGGCTTGACTCCCGGCGTCGCCAAAATCGTCTCCCAGACTTGACCAGCGGCAGCAACCGGAAAATACAGTTCAAAGCCGCGTTCACCGGTATAGCCGGTGCGGCTGATCAGCAGGGGTAGTCCCCATAAGGTCAGCGTCAAAAAGCGATAATAAGCCGGTTGGCGGTCAATCGAGAGACCCAGTTCCGCCAGCACAGCGGCTGACTGCGGCCCCTGCAAGTCGAGTTTGGCGATCGCGTCCGACTCGTCCTCAAACGACGTTGACGGCGACAGTCGCGGCTGTATCCAGTCGACGTCATGCGAGCGCGTGCCGGCATTGACGACCAGGAAGAATTCATCTTCTGCGAAGCGATAGACAATCAGGTCATCAAGCACACCGGCCTGTTCATTGAGCAGGAAATTATAGCGGCAGGTGTTGAGCGCCTGGTCGAGAACCGACCGGGCCAGGATGCGGTCCAGGTCAGCCGCTGCCTGCGGACCGGCAACGCGGAATTCGCCCATGTGACAGATGTCAAACAGTGACGTTGCAGTTCGACAGTGCCGATGCTCGGCCAGGATGCCTTCGCTGTACTGCACAGGCATGTTCCAGCCGGCAAACGGCGCCATTCGAGCGCCCAGCGCGACATGGTAGTCAACCAGCGGCGTATTCAAAAGCGGCTCTTCCATATCCGAATTCTCCCCTGTTGGTGAACGGTAGACGGACGCCAAATCAGCGGTTGCAGATATTGCAGCGCGAACAGTCGATTTCCGGCGGCGTGTATTTTTTGCCTTCGCGCCGCGCCTGGCGAATTTTCAAGAGGTTCATGCCAGCCAGGAAAAAGCCCAGGACGATGAAAGCGCCGGGAGGCAGCTTCATCAGCATAAACGGCTCCCAGCCAGGAATCACTTGCAATTCAAACAACGTCCCTTCCGCCAGGAATTCCCGCACTGCTCCCAGCGCCATCAAAGCCAGGGTGAAGCCAAAGCCCATGCCCAGACCGTCCAGGCCGGAAGCAATCACGCCATTTTTGGAGGCGAAAGCCTCGGCCCGCCCCAGCACAATGCAGTTGACCACAATGAGCGGAATGTAAATGCCCAAGGTGCGGTTCAGTTCCGCCGGAGCATAGGCGGCCATCAGCATTTCCACAATGGTCACAAACACCGCGATAATGACGATATAACAGGGAATGCGGACTTTGTCGGGAACGACTTTCCGCACCATGGAAATCACCATGTTGCTGCCGACCAGCACGAACGTCGTGGCCAGTCCCATGCCCAAGGCATTCTTGGCGCTGCTTGATACCGCCAAGGTCGGACACATCCCCAGCATCAGAACCAGAACGGGATTCTCTTTCCAGATGCCTTTCCAAAATTCTTGAAAATAAGACATGGCGTTTCCTTACCTCCCCTCGGTGGTATGCACAGCACGGCAAACAGCATTCACAGCGTCCAAAACGGCTTTGCAACTGGTGGTGGCGCCGCTGATAGCCTGGACTGTTTGACCCTGGCTGTCGCTGCCCAAAGAAAACCCAGTCGCTGGCCGATCAGTAAAAGAGTCCAAGTAGGCATTAGGCGGGAAAGCATCTTCTGTCGCCTTGCCAGCCAAGACGTCCCACAACGACTTTTGCGCCTTGCGGTTCGTCGCTTTCGTACCCAGGCCAGGCGTCTCGTTATGTTCAGTCACCATCACGCCCAAAATCCGGTTGTCCGGACTCAAGCCGACCAGCACTTTCATTTCGCCGCCAAAACCGAGACTGCTGCTGCCGACGGCTGCCCGCGCAATCGTCCGGCCAGCGCTGTCCTGGGCATCATAGAAGTCAACGCCATCGACCGACGCCGCCTTGGTGGTCGAAGCCGTTTCCGGCGGCAGTACCAGTTTCAGGCTGTCAACCAGCGTCTTGGCTGCTGCCTCCTGCCGCGGCCCATCAGTTTTAACGTTGACATAGGCCAGGGCTGCACCGCCAATCAGGCAGACCAAGCCGATGCTCAGGGTGAGACGGAGAATTTCTTTCATGGTTTCACCTCCCGGGGCGCACGGCGCGGCGTGCCGAACGGCTTGCCTGCTGTCCAGCGGTCAATCAGCGGCGTCAGCGAATTCATAATTAAAATAGAGAAACTCACGCCTTCCGGGTAACTGCCCCAGATTCGGATGACGCTGGTCAATACGCCGCAGCCGATGGCGAACACGACAGCGCCTTTCCGGCTCAAGGGCGTGGTGACCATGTCTGTCGCCATGAAGAAAGCGCCGAGCATCAGGCCGCCGCTGAGCAAATGGTAGAGCGGCGGGGCGCATTGGGCCTGCGCCAGCCAATGCGTCACGCCAGTGATGAGGGCGACCGTGGCCAGATAAAACACCGGCACCTGCCAGCGGATGATGTTCAGGGCAATCAGAAATATGCCGCCCAGCAGGAGAGCTGGGACGCAAGTCTCGCCAATGCACCCGCCCGTCCGCCCCCAAAACAAATTCCAATAGGAAAATGGCAGGGCGCCGGCTGTCAGCTCTGACACCCCCAGGGGCGTCGCTTGCGTCACGCTGTTGACGCCGGCCCACTCCAGATGATTCGTCATCGGCGCCACCCAGGTGGTCATAGCGGTCGGGCAAGCCAGCAGCAAGGCCACTCGGCCAACTAGAGCCGGATTGAATGGGTTGTAGCCCAGGCCGCCATAAATCATTTTTCCCAGGACAATGGCGATAACCGAACCAATCACGCACATCCAGGTCGGCGCTGTCACCGGCAGATTCATGCCCAGCAGCAAGCCGGTCAAGGCCGCGCTGCCGTCGTCAACGTGGACTTCGCGCCCCATCAGTCGTGTGCATAGAATTTCGCTAGCGATGCACGATGCCACGCAGACCAGCAGCACCCACAAGGCGCGCGGGCCAAAGAACCACGCTCCGGCAGCGCAAGCCGGCAACAGTGCCACGATGACCATGAACATGATCCGCCGGACGCTGTCGTCCTCGTGCAGATGCGGGGAACTGCTGATCACCAGCTTGCTGGTGTCAGGCAACCTAATTGTATTCTCTGACATGTGCTCCGCCATAGCTACTGTTGATGAACATTCAGCCCTTACGACTATTGACGTTGCCGCCGTTATTTTTCGGCCTTGGCCTTGGCCGCTCGCCGGGCGGCCTGTACTTCCGCTTTAGCCCGCCGCATATGCTGCACCAGAGGCCGCGAGGCCGGGCAGGTATAGGCGCAGCAGCCGCATTCAATGCAATCCATCACGTGCCACTTCTCGGCCAACTCGTAACGCTGGTTTTCAATCTGAACGCTGAGAATGCCCGGCATCATGCCCGTCGGGCAGCTGTCGTTGCAACGGCCGCACCGGATGCAGGGGCGCACATCAAACTGGGTCAATTCGTCCTGGGACAAGAGCAGGATGCCGGAAGTGCTCTTAATGACCGGAATATCCAGTGAGTAGACAGCCATGCCCATCATCGGGCCGCCGGAAATGATCTTAATCGGGTCCTCTTTGACGCCGCCAGCCAGCTTGATGGCGTCAGCATAAGTCGTGCCGACGCGGAAGCGCCAGTTGCCCGGCGACACCAGAGGCGTGCCAGTCACCGTCGTCACCCGTTCATAGAGGGGCTTGCCTCGGCAGACGGCATCCGCAATGGCAGCCGCAGTGCCGACATTCTGCACCAGGCAGCCGATGTCCGCCGGCAGGCCGCCGCTCGGAACTTTCCGGCCGGTGACCGCATAAATCAGCTGCTTCTCGGCGCCCTGGGGATAGCGCACCTTCAGGCTGCATACCTTAATGCCGCTGTCGCCTACCGCCTGGCGCATCACCTCAATCGCGTCCGGCTTGTTGTTTTCAATGCCCAGGAGGATGGTCTTCGCTCCGAGGATATGCGCGGTGATCTGCGCCCCAGTCACGATGTCTTCGGCTCTCTCCAGCATCAGGCGATGGTCAGCAGTCAGGCAGGGCTCGCATTCCACTCCGTTCAAAATCAAAGTGTCAATTTTCTTATTGGGCGGCGGCGACAGTTTCACCACGGTCGGAAAAGCTGCGCCGCCTTTGCCGACGATGCCGGCTGCGGCAATCCGCTGGCGCAAATCCCCGGGCGGCGCCTGGCGCCAGTCTATCGCCGGCATCGGCTCGGCAGGGGTATCTTCGCCGTCGCTGGCCAAAAGCAGCGCCGGAACCTGGGCGCCGGAAGGCCCGAGGCAGGTGGTGACTTCGCGAATAACGCCGCTGGTCGGAGCATGCACCGGCGCTGACACAAAGCCTTGCGCTTCGCCCAGCAACTGGCCCCGCTTGACCTGATCGCCCTTGGCGACAACCGCCTTGGCCGGCGCACCGATGTGCTGCTGCAAAGGCACTATGTAAGTTTCCAAAATCGGCGGTTCGACAATGGGCACGCTCTGCGCGACCTTGTCTTCCGCAGGATGAATGCCGCCGTAAAAATGCAATTGCTTTATCATCGCCCCGTTCACCCTTTTGTCGATTCCATTATCGCCGTCGTACGCAGCGCCCCGGTCGGGCAAGCCGCAGCCACAGCCGCATCCGGGGGATTGTCATAATTGATTACTGCCAGAGAGCCGTTCATGCTCACCTGGTTCTCGCCCGCTTCCTTCACGCACTTACGGCAGCCAATGCACGCCGCCGAACAGAATTTCCTTTTCAAAGCGCCCCTTTCCGGCGATGAGCAGAACACATGCACCGGCGCCGATTTCGGCGTCAACTTAATAAGACGACGCGGGCAGGCCAACACGCATTTGCCGCAGCCGACGCACAATTCCGGGTGCACCACCGCGATATGGTTAGGGCGGATTTCGATGGCGCCGTAAGGACAGGCGCGAGCGCAGCTGCCGAGGCCAAGGCAGCCGTAAACACAGCCCTTGCCGCCGCCAGCCACCAACATTGCGTTCTGACAGTCATTGACGCCATTGTAAAATGCCATGCGCTGCGCGTGGTCATCATCACCGCTGCAACAGACCACCGCAACCATCGGCTTCCGCGGCTCGCTCTCAACGCCTAACAGTGCGCATATCTCCTGCACGACTGCGTCATTCATGAGTGGGCAAGCGCCCGGCTTGGCACTCCCATCAGCCATAGCCTTGGCATAGCCTTCGCAACCGGCAAAGCCACAGCCGCCGCAGTTGGCTCCGGGAACCAACTCCAACAGCTTTTCCTCCAAAGGATTAGGCGTTGTGCCAAAAAATTTGACCACTATGCCGATGGCCAGTCCTGACACCAACCCCGTCACCGTTAGTAAGATTACTGTAGTCATCTTCTGTTTTTCCGCTCAAAAGCTTTTTCCGGTTCTTGCTGACTGACGGTTCGCCGTCTTGTCAACGCCTGGGAGCGCCTTGTCCCTTAGTCATTTGCTTCAGCCGCCCAGGCCGGCAAAGCCGGAGAACGCCATGGCCAGGGTAGCGGCGGTCAGCAACGCAATCGACGGGCCTTGCAGAGGCTCGGGAATCCGCGCCAGCTCCAGCTTTTCCCGGACGCTGGCAAACAGCACCAGCGCCAAGGCAAAACCCACAGCCGAGGCGGAACAGAACACGGTTGACTTGATAATCCCGTACCCGCCGTCCGCGCACATAATAGCCGAACCCAGCACCGCACAGTTAGTTGTAATCAAAGGCAGAAAAATGCCCAACGCACGGTACAGCGGCGGCGTAAAGCGCTGCATCAGCACCTCGACGATCTGGACAAGCGCAGCAATCACCAAAATGAACACAATCGTCTGCAGATAACCCAATCCCAGGGGTACCAAAATCAGGTGATGGAACAGAGCCGTCGCAAAGCCGGACAGCGTCATCACGAAAATCACGGCGCCGCCCATGCCCAAGGCTGTTGACAGTTGCTTGGACACCCCCAGGAAAGGGCAGATGCCCAGAATCCGGCTGAGCACGAAGTTATTTACCAAAATCGCGCCCACGATCAATGTCGCGTATTCGCTGATCATCCGTAAAGCTCCTGTTGCTGACTGCAAGATATAAAAACATCGACCGCCGGGTTGAACCGGCGGTTTTTCATCGTTATTCGCAAGCGTTCATTGTCGCTGCGCAGGTATCATTCTGTCGCAGAAAAAACGTGAATTACTACTATAAATAGTGAATGGCAAATAGCAAATCCAGCCAACGGACTCAACGAAAACTCAACATGACCGGAAAATCTGCCCGGGCGACCAAACTGTCTTCGAGAAAGCAGCTGATCTCGCGGGCCAGCAGCGCCCGTTCGCGCCGCGGCATCGGCCCCAGCCCCTGCGCCAGATACGACTTAAAGCCGGGAAAAACGAGATGGCACGGCGCTTCCAGAAACTCCGCCAGAACCGTGGCGTATTCCTGGCGCATCCGGCCCAGCAAAGCCAAGATCGACGGCGCCACCCGACCCAGCGCCGTCATAATCGTCAAGGGCGACGGCCAGCCGCCAGTGAGGGTCTCGCCCAAAGCAGCCAGACTGACGGACAGCCCCAGGCGCGGAAACAGCCGCGACACCGGCAGAATGCGCAATACATTCGTTTCCAACAAAGTACGGGTAAAAGAATCAACTTGCTCGGCCTTGACCTTCGCCGGTAAAAACAGCGGCGCTTGACTCTGCTCAGCCGCGTTCGGCGTGGGCATGGGTGCGGCAGCGTCTTGCCGCAGAGGAGCGCCGGTGATCGGCTCGCTGAAGCCACCGCCATCACCGCGATGCAGCAGATGCACTGCCAATTCACAGATAAACGTATCGGAGACTTCCTGGAACCCGAGTTGACGCAGCACCGCGACGCATTGTTCGGTCAGTCGCAGGCTTTGTCCAGGCGTCAGAGGCAGGGTCCTGTCCAGCAATTCTCGCACTCCAGCCGCGCTCCAGTCATGCAATTCTCGACGTCGTCCAGCCAGCGGATCGACCTGGTGTCGCCGGCCGTACTCTGCCGCCACTTCGCTATAACCGACCGCCGACAGCATCGCTGCCAGCGATTCATGCATCATTGCCTCCGACACCGGCTCGCCATTGCCGCGCGAGCGCAACTTCTCTTCCAGCGTCAGGACAAGGTGGTCGGCAACCCAGTCCGACGCCAGGCCCTGGGCGTGGAACACCTCGCGCAGATCAGCCGTCAGGCGCTCAAGGTCCAGGCTGTGCAGCGGACCGCCCGGACCGGCAACCAATAAATTGCCGCTGGCCAGAAGAATCATGCCGTTTTCCCGTCCTCGCCAGCTTTGTTAGCCGGCGTCTCTTTCCCATTATCGCTTTCCGGCTCAGCGGCCTTGTTTTCCGCTTGCATGCTCTGCACCTCGTCAATGAATGCATCGGCATCCTGGAAATGACGGTACACCGAGGCGAACCGGACGTAGGCGACTTCGTCAATCTTCTTCAGAAGCTTCATGGCCAGTTCGCCGATGTATTGTGATTCGACCTCATCCTGAGGCAGCAGAGATAGCTGGGTGGTGATATCAGCCACGACGGAATCAATGGTCGCTTCATCGACGGAGCGTTTCCAGCAAGCCAGTCGAATGCCATCGCGCAACTTGTTCGGCTGGAATTCTTCCCGTCGCCCATCGCGCTTGACAACGCGGATATCAGCCGGGATAATCGTCTCATACGTCGTAAACCGGTAATTGCAGTTCGCGCACAGTCGACGTCGCCGGATGGCATCGCCTTCGCGTGACACACGCGTTTCAATGACCTTATCATCTGTCGTTGCGCATTTCGGACATCGCATAAGCGCCTCGCAATCCGTTGCTTAACATCACTTCATCAATTCAGCGCAAGTCCCGCGTCACCCGTTCAATTCCCTCAGCGCGGCCAGACTCAGACACGGTGACCACAGCGCCGCAAAGACGGATGCCGCGGTCGTTAACCGTAAACCGCGCCGGCATGCCGGTACGGAAGCGATGGAGCACCGGGGCAATGTCCCGGCCAAGGATAGACTCCTGAGCTCCGACCATGCCCAAGTCGCACTGGAAAGCTGTGCCGCCGGGGAAAATCTGCTGGTCAGCCGTAGCCACATGCGTATGCGTGCCGACGACTGCGCTGACTTTGCCATCAAAATACCGCCCCAGGGCGATTTTCTCGCTAGTCGCCTCGGCATGAAAATCGATCAGCACGATGGATGCCTGCTGGTGGATTTCCGGCAGCAGTCGTTCCGCCGTTGCAAACGGGCAGTCAGCGCCGGCCGCCATAAACGTCCGCCCCAGTAGGGACATCACCGCGACCGGGCTGCCGTTGCGGGCAGTGAAGACGCCCCAGCCTCGTCCCGGCTGGCAATCCGGCAAGTTAGCCGGTCGCAGCACATTGGTCAGGCTGTCGATTTCCGTCAAGAAGCCCTTTTGATCCCACATATGGTCGCCGCCGGTGAAGACATCCACGCCGCTGTCTTCCATTTCCAGAACGCACGATTTGGTGAAACCGTTCCCGCCAGCCATGTTTTCGCCGTTGGCTATGCAGAAGTCGCAACTATATTCAGAAAGCAGCCCAGGAACCAGGGCATTGATCGCCTGTCGGCCGCCTTTGCCCACTATGTCGCCAATCAACAATATCCGCATGAGTCTACCTCTTTTCCCTCTCGCCCGCGCATGCGCGGTTTTTGCGGCAAAAGAAAAATATAATATCGCCTGCTCAAATTTACAATCTCGCTGGAGGCGGTTTTGAGAACCAAGGAGCTATGAACGTTGTGGACGACACCCCTGTCTTCCATGGGGTTTCAATCGCCGCTGAAAAAAATTGGTTTGTCGTTGCCCCTTGCCGGGATTGCGGGGTATATTATCAATATTGATGCAGTTCTGGCCTTTTCCCGGTTTTGGCGCTGGTCTATTTCTTCATTACCATATTAAATCATCTGGATAGTGAACATGACACCCAAGAAAGCCCTCACAATCGCCGGCTCTGATTGCAGCGGCGGCGCTGGCATCCAGGCCGACCTCAAGACATTCCAGGAACGCGACGTCTATGGCATGAGCGTGCTGACGGTCATGGTCGCGATGAAGCCCGAAACCTGGGAGCACGTCGTTGTCCCGGTCAACTCGGACATGATCGCCGAGCAGTTCGCCACCATCATCCCCGGCATTGGCGCTGACGCCGCCAAGACCGGCATGCTTCCCACCGTCGAAATCATCACCCAGGTCGGCCGCCTGCTGGCAAGCGCCGGCATCAAGCGCCTGGTCATTGACCCGGTCATGGTCTGCAAAGGGACGTCGCAGCCGCTCTTCCCGGAAAACACTGAAGCCATGATCAAGCACCTCCTGCCGCAGGCAATGGTGGTCACCCCGAACACCTTCGAGGCCGCCCAGCTGGCCGGCATGCCGGAATTGAAAACCAAAGACGACCTCCAGGAAGCCGCCCGCCGCATCCATGACCACGGCGTCGCCAATGTCGTCATCAAGGCCGCCCGCATCTTTCCGGATCAGGCGCTCAACCTACTCTTTGACGGCAAGTCCTTCACCTGGTTTGACCGCCCCCGCCTGGAGACGACCTGGACCCACGGCGCCGGCTGCACCTTCTCCGCCTGCATCACTGCCGAACTGGCCAAACATGGCGACGTCCCCGTCGCTGTCCAGACCGCCGGCGACTTCGTCCACGCCGCCCTAGTCGAGTCATTCCCCCTGAACCGTCACGTCGGAGCCGTCTATCACAAGGCCATGACCAAACTGCTCTGACGCCGCCCGTTATGAATAATACCGAATCAGACCAAAGCCTAGACCAACAACCTGCTGACGAGTTTCCTATCGGCGGAGACGCCCCGTTCTTCACCCCGGCTGATGACGAGCACGTGCGCCGGGAAAAAGCCAAGGCCCGCGACCTGCGCTCATCACAATGGTGGAAAAATGAACTGGCCAAGGGCCTCTGCTACTATTGCCAGCATCGCTTCCATCCCCGTGATTTGACCATGGATCATATCGTTCCCATCATCCGCGGCGGCATGACCCGAAAAGGCAACGTCGTGCCAGCCTGCAAAACTTGCAATAACCAAAAGAAATACCTAGTTCCAGCCGAATGGCAGGAATACCTTGAGCGCCTGAAACAGTAAACAGCAAACCAAAGCTCCATCAGCCGGAAGCATTGACCAAAGCCGCGCCAAGCATCCGGCCGCAATTTTTTCCTTCCCTATCTCGCCGTCCGGCATCACCACCATCACAAAGGACAAACATGAAACCGTTGAAAATCGCCATCGTGGGTCTTGACACCAGCCACAGCGTCGCCCTCCCCAAACTGATGAATGACCCAGAGTGCCCGGCTGACATGCACGTAGACGGCTTGAAAGCTGTCTCCTGCCTCAGGTTTGAAACGCCTTTCCAAAACAAGGAAGGGCTTGACAAACGCCAGGAGCAACTGGAAGCCTGGGGAATCAAAGTGACTGAAGACTTCGATGTCGCCGTGGCCGATTGCGATGCCATCATGCTTGAAATCAACGACCCGGCCTATCATCTTGAGTATTTCTCCCGCGTCGCCGCTATGGGCAAACCCGTATTTTTGGACAAGCCACTGGCCGGCAACCTGGATGAAGGTCGCGCCATCCTGGAACTGGCCCGCAAGCACAAAACCCGGGTCTGGTCCGGCTCCAGCCTGCCGTTCTCCCCGCCGCTGGTCGAAGCAGTCGCTAAGATGGAAGGCGACGTCACGATCGGGCATTGCTTTGGCGCGCTCGGCACCGCCCCGGCTGGCGACTCGCTCATCTGGTACGGCGTGCACAGCTTTGAAATGTTGCAGCGCCTGATGGGCGTCGGCGCCGAACAGGTGCAGGCCATTGACAACGGCGTCAGCGTCGTCAGCGTCGTCAACTATCCCAACAACCGCCGCGGCGTCATTGAATCCATCCGCAATGCCTGGCGCTATGGCGGACGCGTCCAAACCGCCAAGCAAGTGGCCTTCTTTGAAGTCGATTCCAGCAAATTGTACTATAACCTCCTCCTGGCCATCAAGGACTTCTTCCTGGGCGGGCCGGCGCCGGTCAGCCTGGAGCAGACGTTTGAAGGCCTGGCCATGATGGCTGCCGCGCGTCAGTCGATTGAGACTGGCAAGCCGGTCGCCGTAGAAAAACCATGAGTTTCTCCCAGTACCATGTGCAAAAGCCGTTCCTGGAACTGATCGTCAAGACCTCGACCGACTTGCCCGAGGATGTCGAACAGGCGCTCCAGGACGCTTTGGCCAGGGCTGACCAAGACAGCCCGGAAGCCGAGGCGCTGGAGACCATGCTGGCCAACGTCGCCCTCGCCCGGTCAAAACGTCTGCCGCTTTGCCAGGATACTGGGATGCTCCTGTTTGACATCACCTCACCGCCGGAGATTCCGCGCACCGAACTCCAAGCCGCTGCCGAGGCCGCCGTGGCAGAGGCCACTGAACTGGGCGTGCTCCGCCAAAACTGCGTCAACTCCCTCACCGGCAAAAACACCGGCAATAACCTGGGGTACGGCTGTCCGATTTTCCATTGGCAGGAGGGCGAGCCTGGAGTGATCCAGGCTGCCCTGATGCTCAAAGGCGGCGGCAGTGAAAACGTCTGCACCCAATACAGCCTCCCTGACTCCAGCTTGAACGCCGGCCGCGATTTAGACGGCGTCCGCGCCTGCGTCCTGGACGCTATCTGGCGGGCTCAAGGTCGTGGCTGTGCACCGGGCATTCTCGGGGTGGCCATTGGCGGCGACCGGGCGACCGGCTACGAGGAAAGCAAACGGCAGCTGTTCCGCCGCATAGGCCAGCGCAGCCCACATCCGGAGCTGGCCCAACTGGAGGAACGGCTGGTCGCGGAAGCCAACCAACTCGGCATCGGCCCAATGGGATTCGGCGGCAAGACGACCGTGCTTGATATCCTGATCGGCTGGCGCTGTCGGCTGCCAGCATCGTATTTTGTCAGTATTTCCTACATGTGCTGGTGCTGCCGCCGGCAAACCATGACCATCCCCTTGCAATAAAGCCGCGCCAATACGCGGCCTTCTCTGTTTCTTTGACATCTTCAAACGCCACCCACTCACTCAACCTAATTCTACACCTAGGAGGCCTCTCATGACTGCATCATCGTCCGCCCCTGTTTCAATCGTCCTGGTCGGCATTGGCGGCTATGGCAACACTGCCATCAACACTCTGCTGAGAAATCCGCTTCGGCAGGACTGGCAGCTGGTCGGCGTCGTCGATCCAGTGGCAGAGAAAGCCGCTGCCTACGATGAGCTGAAAAACCTTGGCCTGCCCTTTTATGCCACTCTGGATGAGTTCTACAAGGCCAACAAAGCCGATTTGGCCTTCATTTCGTCGCCCATTCAGTTTCATGCCCCGCAGACCTGCACGGCCCTGGCAAACGGCACCAATGTGCTCTGTGAAAAACCGGCTTGCGCGACGATTCAGGAAGCCCGGCAAATGACAGCCGCCCGCAATGCCGCAGGCCGTTTCGTTGCTATCGGCTACCAGTGGTCGTACACTTCAGCCATCCTGGACCTCAAGGCCGACATTCAAGCCGGTCGCCTCGGCCAGCCGCGCCGCATGAAGACAATGGCCCTCTGGCCCCGCACCGACGGCTACTACGGGCGCAATAACTGGGCCGGCGCACGCCAAAGCCCGCAGGGTGACTGGATTCTCGACAGCCCAGCCCACAATGCCTGCGGACACTACCTGCATAATATGCTGTTTTTGCTGGGACGACAAGGCCAAGCCTCCGCAGCCCAGCCACGCTCAGTCCAGGCAGAACTGTACCGCGCCAATCCAATCACCAACTTTGACACCACAGCTATGCGCATCATGACCGACGACGGCGTCGAAGTGCTCTTCTACACAACCCATGCCTTGTCGAAATTCTACGGACCCGAAATCGTCTGTGAATTTGACGATGCCACAGTCAACTTCTACACCGGCAAACGCCTAGTCGCGCATTTCAAAAATGGCGACACTAAGGACTATGGCACGCCGGACGGCTTTACCCACCTGAAATACTGGGACGCCATCGCGACGGTTCGTGGCGAAAAAACGATGGCGTGCACCATTGACGCTGCCACGCCGCAGATCATCTGCGTCAACGCTGCTGAGGATTCCGTCAACAACGAAATCACCGAATTCCCTGCTGGCCAAGTCTACAAGATGGGCGTGCCCGGCAAGCAAATTCGAGTGATGACCGGCTTGGCCGAGTGCTTCATAAAGGCGTTTCAGGCCAACGCCCTGCCCGCCGAACTCGGCGGCTACTCCTGGCTGCGCCCCGGGAAGGTCGTGGATACAACCAACTACGAAGTCTTCCGCGGCTGAACCACGCTGGTCGCATCCAGCTGAAAAACATGCAAGGGGGAGGAAAGGACCACAGGCTCTTTCCTCCCCCTTCTTGTTTCCCGACTGGTCACTCCTTGACGGCGCCGGCGGTCAGACCACGGATAATATGCTTTTGGGCAAAGACATAGACTATAATCAGCGGGATTACGACAAGGACGAGCGCGGCGCTGGTCTGGGTGATCTGAATATCATGCTCGCCTTTGAACCGAGTCAGAGCGAGGGGCAAAGTCTCGCAGCCCGGGCCAAGCAAGGTGAGGGCAAATGCAAATTCATTCCACATGGTCAGAAAATTGAAGATCACGACCGTGGCCAGAGCCGGCCGTGACAACGGCAAGGCCACATGCCGGAAGACGCCCCAGGCAGAACAGCCGTCAACCCGGCTGGCATCAAGAAGATCAGACGGCAGCGCCGCAAACGCGCCTCGCAGAATCAAAATACTGATGGGCAAGGCAAAGCCGATGTAGGGTCCAGCCAGCGCGACCAGGCCGCCCTTGATATTCAGACCCTCGACGCCCAGCAGGCGATTGAGCGGAATCAAAGTGACATGCACCGGAATCATCATGCCGACCAAAAACAGCAAAAATAACACGTGGCTGCCGCGAAAGCGCAGCTGGGCAAAAGCAAATGCCGCCAGCGCCGCCAGCACAACGGCAATAGCAACAGAGGCGGTGCACAGCATCAAGCTGTTGACGTAGGCGCGGCTGAACTCCCCGCTGCGGAGCACCTCGGCCAAGTTCGTCATCACCCACTGCTCAGGCAACCCCAGCGGTCGCGCTTGTGCATCGCCCTCGGTTCGAAACGCCGTCATCACCATCCATACCAGCGGATAAGCCGTCAGCAGCAGGAATCCGAGCAACACCGCATGGCGGAGGCAGAAGAAGACAAAACGCCGGCCGGTGAATTTTTTCATGCTGCCCTCCCCCTGCTGCTCGCAGCGGCGGTGCGCCCTGTCCCGCTGTGGCTGCGCAGCCGCCGCGCCTGAAGCGGAACAACGATGGCCAGGGCCACCAGGAACAGCAGCACGGCCACGGCCGAGCCGTATCCATATCGACCTTGATTCTGGTCAAACGCCAGCCGATAGATGTAGGTCGCCAAAACCTCGCGCGAGGCTTCCGGCAACCCACCGGCCATTAAATACACCAAGTCGAAATACTTCAATGAGCCGACAATGGACAGCGTCGCCGACACTGCGATAGTCGGCCGCAGCGCCGGCAGGGCCACATGCCAGCAGACCTGCCATTCATTGGCGCCATCAATGCGAGCGGCTTCGAAACACTCGGTCGGAATTGAACTTAAGCCAGCCATCATCAGCACCATGTGGAATCCGGTGTATTGCCAGCAAATGGTCACGAAAATCCACAGCATGGCAGTTTTTGGTTCAGCCAGCCAGGCATAGCTGAAATCCGGGTCGATGATCAACCGCATCAGGCTGGTCAACAGGCCGTTGCCAGGCTCGTAGACATATTGCCAGAGCACAGCCACCGCAGCTGTCGGCATCACCATCGGCGCAAAAAAGGCCGTCCGGAACAAGGTACGGCCCACAGTGGGATAATAAAGCAGAAAAGCAAATAAAATCGCCAGTGGCAATTGCACCAGCAGAGAGCCGACGAGCAGGAGCAGGTTATGGCTCAAGGCGCGCCAGAAAACGTGGTCAGTCGCAAGTTGCCGAAAGTTGTCCAACCCGCAAAATTCTGGCGGCAGGAGCGGGCTTTCCCAATGCAGTAGGCTCATGCGGAACGAATCAAGGATTGGGAAGACCACGAACAACCCATACACTGCCAGCGCCGGAAGGATGAACAGATAAGGAGTCAGGCGATGGCTGTTCATAACTGCCGCTGTTCAGCGTTATTCTCCATCACTTCAAATCAATCCTGATTTTACCAGCCTGGCCGGCAGGAAGAGTTCCCAGCAGGTCCCAGAAGCCGACCCTGATAAAGCAAGCCCCGGCCTTGATGTCCTCCGGAACAGTAAGGAGCCGGGTGAAACTGCGCTTCTCGCCCGGCTTCAAGCCGCCGAGATAGAACATCCGGCCATTGACCCAGGCATCCTTGGAAAAACTGCGGCCGAGCAGTGAGCTGACCTGCTGATTGCCGTCATTGCTGGCCGTCACGGTGATTTTCACGATGTCGCCGGCAGAAGCGGTCGCCGGCGCTGACACCTCCAGCGTCAAGCCTTCGCGGCCAGGGAGGCGATGCTGCCAGAAGTCCAGTCCGAGCATCTCCAGCAGATCAAAAGCCTCAGCGCGGTCGGTGCTGACACTTTCCGCGCGTCGAAGCAGATTGCGGGAAATGGTCATTTTTTGGGCGCCCATAGTCGCATGCGTGATGGTCAGCTCCGTGCTCATGGTGCGCAAGTCGTCGAACGGTCGGAGCAACGCCTGGGCAGTGTCCACGATCTGTCCATCCTTGTCAGTCCGCCAACGCTGTCCAAAGATTTCGAAGTCGGCTTCTGCAAACGGTCCGTTGTCCACCAATTCCTCTCGGGTCGTCCACGCGCCTTCCAGGATTTCTCCGGGGATGACCTCATAGTCAATGGTTCCGCGGATCGTGATGCCCTCGCCCTTGTTCTCCCGGGCGACTTCCCTGACCGCCTCAAAAATCTGAACTTCATGATGGATCAACAGCGTTTTGCGCGTAATCTGCAAAAGCGGAAACGACCCTGGCGCCGGAAGCATCTGGCACTCAAAGCCATCCTTGCGCTCCGTCTTGCGCTCTTCCGTGCGCAGCAACCGTCCACGCCGACGTGGACGGTCGGCCGCGGCGTCCTGGCCAAAGCAGCACATGACGCCCATAAAAAGGCTCAGCAGAGCCAACCATAGCGATGCTTTTTTCGACATCCGTATATTCCCTATCTTTGCTCTCCTCGCCGTCTTCGGTTTTCCGGAGCCATTTGCTTTAACCCGGAAATGCCGTCAGTCGACAACTTTCATCACAACTGCGCGTTAATTCGATTCCAGCGTTCAAGCCAGCCGGTACGAGCCGAAGTGACGACCAGAAATCCCAGGCCGGGATAACGAGCCTCTGGCAGCTCGCCCCAAAAAATTTCTCTGCCAAAAACGCGCTTGGGGTCCCAGACATGATACAATGTCACCCCGAAACGTTCGCACATCCGGCCAAATTCGAGATCATCGGCTGGGCGCCACGGCGTCAACGTCCACACCGCGCTCTCCGGCAAAACGCCGGCTCGCTGCAAAACCGTCACTTCCGCCACCTCTGGCAAACGGTAGCCGACGCCTTCCTGCTCACTCAGCCAACGCGTGAAATTCACCGCTTCTGCCATCGAAATGTCTCCGGTCGGGGCTGATTCCCCCGCCGGAGCGGCAGTCGCCGGAGCCGGGGCGGTTGGGGCGGCTTGAAGCGCCTGAAAACTGGCGCCTGGGATAGGCCGGCTGCTGACATAGAACATCCCCCGGCCAGCGCCGACCAGGCGCATTTCAATGCCGGTCTTGTTGACGAAGACGGCCGGGGGCGGGATATTCTGGATTGCGGTCTTGATGGCCTGGTGCAATGCCTGCAAACGTCTTTCCGCGGTCTTTTGCAGCACGCCCATGTCAAGCAGCTGCCGACGCACATCTTGCAGGTAAGTCGACACCTGCGGCAACAGACCGCCGGCGGTCATGGCAGTGTCAACCATGGCAGCCAACTCCACTTGCCGAGTATTCGTGTCGCTGATTTCGTCAATAGTTTCCAGGACGCGTCGACGCAGCTGAAGATATTGAGTCAGCTGCTCGTCACCGTCCTTCAGCCGCCGCATGGCTTGGAAAGACACCGCAATCGCATCAAGCTTTTTCACCCGTTCTTCCCTGGCCGTGATTTCAAACAGCATTTTCTCTCTGATCACGAGGACTTTGCCGCGTTTTTCATATTCCTCCAAAGCTGGGAAAAAGGCTCCTTTTTCGGCTTGCGTCGCATCATCGGCTGCTGTGGCCGGCGCGTTTTGAGCCCAAGTCTTCCAAGCCGACGCCAAAAGCAGCGCCATGCATGAAAGCAGCCATAGACGCGAAATCCGCTGCGGCATCCTCACAATTGCTTTGCATTTCTTCATAAATATGTCCATTTAAAGTCTTGCGTTAACGTCGCCTCTTTACTCCAGGATCAGCCGATTGGCGGGGTCGGTGAACACAATCGGCGGCAAGGGCGCACCCAGCCGGACATAATGGTCCTCGACCACCTTAAATAACTTCAGCCGCCATAATTCCGTCTTCGCCGACGGCTCGCGGGAAACGGTCAGATACTTGGTGCCGAAAAAGCTGTCCTGACTGGCGCGCACGACTCCGGCCTCGTCATAGAGCTCAACCGCCACCGGTTCGCCGACTTCAGCGATGACTTCAACCGTCACGGTGCGCAAATCAGCCGGGACGTTGAAATAGAGGTCGCTGTTGCTGGTGAACATGCCCAAGCCCCTGTCCGTCGTCAAGAAGCCGTGTCCCGGCGCTGGCGACATAACTTTGATACCAGCGCCCGAGGAGAACTCCAGGACATGCACGCCCGTCTCTGCCGCAGCCAGAGGCAGCACATACTCGCCACCCACCTGCTGAATCTCAACCCTCGTCTCCTTGACCAGCTTGCCGGACGGATTGAAAATCTTAACCGGGAATTTAACCGGTCCTCGCGACCATCCAACCTTGAAAGTGATGTCAATCGTCTGACCAGCTGTTGCATACTGTGCAAATCTGCCCGTCCGGCGAACCAGGACAGGATTTTCCGCTTTGCCCGTGGTTCCAGGCGCTGGCCGCAGCGACGCCAGGTCAAGCGGCGCTGAAGTGAATTGGCGCATCTCCGGCATGCCAGGATGGCGCGCCGCTAAGGCTGCCAGGTCGTATGCCTGTTCCTTGCCGTCGTCCCCGCGAATCGTCAGCGAGCCGCCGATCGGCTGCAAGCCAGCAGCGCCGAGTTCCGGAATCTGGAAAACCTGCCGGTCTAGAGCTTGCAAGACCACCATCTTGCCAAGGTCAATCCCGCCGATGTCAACCAAATGCTTTGTTGACAGCAGAAAAGGCGGCCGCGGGTTGTTTCGGTTGTCAATCACGCAATCCTGGAAACGAACCTGCACTCCGCCGACCCGATGCGAGGCAAAGGTGACGGCGCTGTGTCGGGGCGTGGAAATCTTGCAGCGGATCAAGTCGATCGTGCCCTGCAAAGGCTCGGCGTCATAACCGCCCCCGGCATTGAAATGAACTCCGCCGCCATTGTCATGAATCCGGCAATCGCGCATGACAATGGAAATTGGCCGTTCCAAGGTCTTCGGAATGGCAAAATGCACGGCATAGGACTGGTTCCCATAGATATCGCAGTCCTCCAGTACGCAGTTGACCGCGAATTCACGCACGTGGTTCGGTTCAAAGTCAATCCCAGCTGCCGGCGGCGTGCCCGAAGTGTTGATCAGCTTGCACTTCTTGATCAGCAGGTTCTCCGCGCTGATGACGCTGATGCCCTGCCGGTGATGGTCGGTGATGACGAGGTTTTCCAGGCGAACATTGGTGCAGCCAGGCGCGCCAAGATAAATGCCGTCCCCGCCGCTGTTGGACAAGGTCAAGTCGCGAATCACCACCTGGTCGCTGCCGCGCATCGAAAGGGTGTGGCGCCATTCAGCCGGCTTGTACCGCGCCGAGTCCTGGTAGTCGGCCTTGTTCATCGTCAACTCAGCATTGCCCTCGCCGCGAACAACCAGGTTCTTGACATGGTGGACCTTGAACAACGAAGCCCCCAAAGCCTGAAATTTACCCGGCATAGCGCGGACGCGGACGTTGTTCTGGAAGACGACTTCCTGGTTGCTCTTGAAGGCGATGGTTTCAACCAGATACTCAAAGCCGGGGTCGTCAACCAAAACGACCTTGGCGCCAGAGTCAATGGCAGCCTGCAGAGCTGCTGTCGCATCAGCGCGGTTCGGCTTGAAATCAGTGACCTTGACGGTCTGCGCCCAAACCATCGGCGCCGCCATGACCGCCGCCAACACGACTACCTGCTTCCACCTCAACATGAATGGGCCTCCTGATTTGTCAAGCTATGCCGTACGCGCAATGGCTCGCCAAGCCAGCCCTATGCACCCGTCAACACATCGCACAAACTATACACCTGAGACCGGAAATAATCAATGCCGGCATCACATTTTACGGTTCGCGTTCAGGCAAACCGGAGAGCCGCACGGCCCAGAGTAAGGCGCAGCCAAGACCCGATTATTGGCACATATAGAAGTACCACATGCCAATGGCGTGTTTATTCCGGAAGGGCGCCGCCATGCCGGAATTAAAAGCAAACACTGTCACGGAGCCGTCAATGCGCAAGGTCGGCGACTCTTCATTGACCGTGCCGTTGCGGTGCGTATTATTGCAGGGCACCCCCGAACGCGCATTGCCGCACTTCGCTATCGGTGCAC